>CAZHHK010000092.1:0-13578 GCA_964531405.1 uncultured Spirochaetales bacterium
GAACACTGGCAGTGTTTTCATAATTTTTTCATAAAATTTTTGACACTACCTTATTCTTTTATATTTTTTAGTCCTTCTCTTTCTTCCTTCTTTCAAAATTAAATTTCAAGCTCTCTTCTATAGAATTATTAAGTATAATTTGATAATTGTCAACTACTATTTTCATATCAGGCATCTCAAATTTTTTCTGCGGGAGAAAATCCTCAAAATCCGCTGTTACATTAAAACTCTTGATGGACGGGATGATCAAATCTTCAGGAGAAATTAATATTTCCTTGATAACACGGTTATTCTCGGCATTCTGTTTTACCGCTTTGTCCTCAGTTAATATTTTACCATTATCACGGGAAACATGATTTTTTGATGAAAATGCAAAAATCATAATAATGAATAAAATCACAAAAATGCCGAATGAGCCAATAATTATTAATACTTCTGTAAAATGATTTATGAGGATATATTCAATATTTTCTTTTGAAAAAACATTATTCAGTTTTTTCACTAATCTTTGTAGAAACAATTTTTGATATTCCTTTTTCTTCTTGAGTTACACCGTACATTACATCGGCGGCAGAGATCGTTTTTTTATTATGAGTTATAATAATAAATTGACTCGTCTCTTTCATCTCGGTAATAAGTTTTATAAATTGATCTATATTATTTTCATCCAGAGCTGCATCAATCTCATCAAGAAGACAGAATGTTGATGGACGAACCATAAATGTAGCAAACATCAAAGCAATGGCAGTCATCGTCCTCTGTCCCCCGGATAATAACGTTATACTCTGAGTTTTTTGCCCCGGAGGATGAGCGATTATGTCTATACCGGTTTCCAAAAGATTATCAGGAGTAGTTAGAGTTATATCCGCATTACCTCCGTCAAAAAGCTTTTTAAACAATTTATGAAAATTAGCTTTTATTTCATTGAAGGTATTCAAAAACATCTCTTCAGATGTTTTATTGATTTTTTCCATCATTTTTTCAATATCTTTCTTTGCAACTTCCAGATCATCTAACTGCTCGGTTAAAAGTTTGTATCTCTCTCCAAGAGTTTTAGATTCTTCAATAGCCATAAGGTTGACACTGCCAAGAGAATGTTTTTTTGTCTTTACTTCATTCAGTTCGTTTTTGACTATTTCATATTCTCTGTTGCCTGCGAATTCTTCATTATTTTCATGTTCTGCTAGATTAATCGAATAATTCTCATAAAAGTTGTCATAAATATTTGTAATCGTTGTTTTTGCCTCGGCGAGCTTTATGTTTATGCTTTCCACCTGAGTTTTCTTATTCATCCATTTGGTACTAATATCTTTTATATCCTGCTGCTGGCTTGAAAGATTCGCATTTTCATCCTTAATTTTTTTATCTATATCAACAAGCTGATTTTCGAGTTCCTGCTTTTTGGCATTATCCTCATTGATTTTATCTTCAATAGCCTGTAATTCTCCATTTATTTCACCGATCTTTTTATTGTAAAACTCTATCTTCTGTGACAGCTCATCCCTATTTGATTCATGATGAGCTTTCATACTCAAGAGCCTCTTGATATCATTATCGATTGAATTCTTTTTTTCTTTTAACGTTGTAAGGTTGATATTCAGTTCATGAAGTATCTTATTAAACTCTTCTTTTTTATCTCTTTTTTTAACTATTTCCTGTCTCAGGTTTTCTATATTAATCGTATCAATCCTGATTTTTTCTGTAAACTCGTCAATCGCATGTTCTATCTTTCTTTTATTCTGTAAGATACCTTCAGGACCGAATATGTCATTTAAAAAGACTTCCGTTGTCCTCATGTATCCCTTTATATTCTGATCGGTTAACACCACTTTATCTTCTATGATCTTCAATTCATCATAAAGTCTGTTAAGCATATTTAACAGCTCATTAGAATCCTTTGAGATATGGCCGCCTCTTATAATATCCTGAATGAATGCACTTTTCTGCGGCAGATGCTCGAGGATATAACCTATATTCTCATTCAGCGCATTCTTGAAATTGAGTATTTCCTTGGCATTAACATCAAAAATATTCAAAGACTGATCGATCTTAACGATTAGTTTTTCGGAAACTTCCTTATGTTCCTGTCTTTTCTTGTCAAGTTCATCCTGGCTTAGATTTATTTCATTCTTAAGCCTTTCAATCTCATTATTGGATGATTTTATTTCTTCGTCCAGATTTCGGATATTCTCTATATAAAATTCGTTATCCTGGGATAATTTTTCAATCTTTCCGTCAAGCTCGCTCTTTACATTATCAATCTTTTGAAATTCCTCATCAAGCTCTTTAATCGAATTTTCAAGATTTGCTACCCTTTTAGAATCATTGGTAATATTAAGATCATATTGTTCTTTTTGTTCTTTAAGGATGTCCTTTTTCGAATTTAATATCTTGATATCGCTTTGGATCCTGAAAATTTCTCTTTGATTCTCAATCTTTATATTTTCATATTCGGTTAGATTTTTGATTTGCTCTTCAACACCGGTTTCAAGACTGTCCAGATATTTTTTAATTTCCTCAAGCTCTTTTGTAGCATCCTCAAATTTTACATTCAAATCTTCTTCAACTTTTTTTTGCTTTTTTATTCTATTTAGATTAATCTCAATCTCCAGTTTTATTTCTTTTTCATGAAGTTCTTTGTATTTAACAGCTTTTTCTGCCTGCATCTTCATGTGATCGTATTGAGATTTTACTTCTTCGATTATATCCTTGATTCTTATTATATTATCATTGGTCTGAGCCAATCTTGCCATTGATTCATATCTTTTTACTTTATACTTTGTAATACCGGCGGCTTCCTCGATTAAAAATCTTCTATCTTCCGCTTTATTGGATAAAATCATATCTATTTTACCCTGAGCCATAACGGAATATGCAGGTTTACCAACTCCGGTATCAAAGAATAATTCCTGAATATCCTTTAACCTCACCCTCTTTTTATTAATATAGTATTCATTCTCGCCATCAGCGTAGATAACTCTCGAAATTTCAAATTCATCATACTCCGGAGGAAGAATATTCTTATCATTTACAAGGGTAAGTACAACTTCTGCTCTGCCAAGCCCTTTTCTATCTTCTGTCCCTTTAAAAATAACATCAACCATGCTGTTTGCTCTGAGCATCTTGGTCTTTTGCTCTCCGATAACCCACATGATAGCGTCAACAATATTTGATTTACCACAGCCATTGGGACCAACAATAGCCGATATTCCTTTTACAAAAGATATTTCAGAATGGTCTGCAAAAGATTTAAACCCATTTATTTCAAGCTTCTTTAAAAACATCTGTAAATAATTCCTTATCAAAACTGGATTAAAAACAAAAAATCGCGATTTTATTAATAAAAGGGAGTGACTAAAAAGTCAATAGTTAAATATAACAATTTGGCTCTTTAGCCGCCCCCTTTTAAATCCTTTATAACACAAAACTTATAAAAAATTAAGATAAAAGGTTAATTAAAATTTCATTCAAATATCAATAATCATCAAAATGATTGAATTCTGCAAATTCTACCCATTCCCTGGGTCTTGACAAGAATTCCATTAAATTATCGAGTAAAAAATAATGCTTTTCTTCCTCATCAACCAACTGTAATAAAATGATCTTATGCATGGCATAATCTGAATTTTCTGCTTCTTTAAGATAAAAAGCCTTTGATTTTTTCTCCAATTCCTTGGCTTTTTCAAGTAAAGCCCCAAAATCCTTATCGATATTTAGATCGATATCGCTTTTTATCGATTTAAAAACCTCTTTTGCATCGCTTAAAATGTTTGATTCTTCCATTTTTACCGGAGCATTGGCTTCTTTCATTTTTAAAATCGTATTGTAATGTTTTATTTCTTCATTTATCAATAATTCCAGAATTTTCTTTAATATTACATTTTTACAAACATCATATAATTCTTTATAGTAATCTTCACTGTCTTTTTCAATTTCCATAGCGAATTTAAATAAATCCATAAAAAACCTCCTTTATAATCTTATTCATTGATTTAGTTAGCATTAATTTTAATCAAATTTCAACATTTTTTAATAAAAATTAATAATATGATTATTATTCTTGTATTTATGATGCATATCATTTAAACTTTAATAAAAGATTAATATTTTTTTAATACTCTTATACTTAAAAATATTCCATTTGTCCGCCGGGGACTCAAGTCTCTAAAAAATGTTTTGTTTTTTAAAATCAGCTTATATTGAGACTTGAGTGCCCGACTGATGATGATAAAATATCGAGGATTACAATGGCAAGAGTCTTAATTGTTGATGACGATCTTGTATCATTACTATACATAGAGCAAATAATCAAATCATTTGGTCATGAAATAGTCGGCAAAGAAAAATCTGGTCCAGATGGTGTCGCTAAAGCCGGTTTATATAAGCCTGATATTGTTTTTATGGATATTTCTATGCCAGGAGAATATGACGGCATCGAAGCCGCAAGGCTCATTGAAAATCAATTTGATATTCCTGTCATTTTTATAACATCATACGAAATAGATCAATTTCTCAATAAAGTCAAGGAAGTAGGACCTTTTGGCTATATAATGAAGCCTTTTAAAGAATTGGAGATTAAAGCCGCAATTTATATAGCACTATATAGAAAAGATATGGAAAAAAAAATTAAACAGGCTTTGAATAATTATAAAAAATCATATCATTTTCAAATTTTAATATCAAATCTGCTGGTCGAATTAAACAAATCTTATGACATCTACGAAAAATTAGATCACCAGCTTGAAATAATCAGGAAAGCGATGGATATCGATTCATTATTCATTTATTCTGTAGAAAATACAAGGCTAAAAAAAATAAATCATGCAATCGATACTAAATATAATAAAATTGAAATATTCAATAATATAGACATAAATGAATTCTTAAAAAATAACAAATTTACAATCGATAGTTTAAAAATCCCTTATGTATTTTCTGATTTTAAAAGTTTTGGCAGTGTGCTTGAGAATCATTTTAAAAGCATTAATTTAAAATATCTGTCATCAAATCCGATCTATTTTGATAACAAACTTTATGGCTTGCTATTTGCTGCGAATTTCAATGATAATCCTTTTTCTACTGATGTTAAAAGGAATATAAAGATAATCGCAAAGGCCTTATCACTGGTTTTTAAAAGACATTTTGATATATTAAAAATTAATGACATTGAGAAAGAAAAGCTTATTCAAGAAAAAATTAACATAAGAATGGAAAGACTTGCTACAATCGGGCAGCTTACCAGTGCAATAACACATGAGATTAATCAGCCTTTAGAATCAATAAGATTGCTGTCAGAGTCCCCGGTATTCTGGTCCAAAGAAAATAAAGAAATACCTGTTGAGAAAATGCTTGAAAATTTTTCAAAAATTTCAAACAGGGTAAAAAGAATCGATGATATTATAACAAACTTAAGACTTTTAATAAAGACACCTGAAAAAATCATGATTGCGCCTTGCAACTTAAATAAGATCATTTTTGAGATCAAATCTCTTATTGAGGCTAAACTTAAGGCTCATTGCATATCCATGATTCTTGAGCTAGACGAAGGGATCAAGGATATTTCTGTGTCAAATGTTATGATGCATCAGGTTATAACTGATATCATTGATAATGCGGTTAAAATTCATGATAAAACCAATAATAAAAATAAAGAGATAATAATAAAAACTTTTGAAGAATCCGGGAATGTAATACTTGAAATCAGTGATAATGCCTCGGGCATAAAAGAAGAAATACTCGATAAAATATTCGAGCCATTTTTTTCTGGAGACAATGAAAAAGCCGGCATGGGACTGGGATTATATATAGTATATAATATTTTAAAGACGTTCGGCGCATCAATATCAGCATCTAACAATAAGTATGGCGGCGCAACCTTTACAATAAAATTTAATGTTGTCTGATATTTATGTAGGAATATTTTTTGTAGGACAATCAAAAATTTTTTTAAAAAAATATCTAAATTATTTTTTTTCTTCTGGATAAATCAAAATATATTATAATTAACTACAAGGTGTATTCTTCATGAAAGTGCTTATTGTTGATGATGATCAAGACTGTTTAAATGATATTTATGATGCATTAATTCCTTTAAATTATACTCTTATTAAAGAAATATCGCCGATCGAAGCATTGAATAAATTTAAATCAGATAATTTTGATGTTGTGATTACCGATATCCGCATGCCGCAGATGAATGGCATAGAATTATTAAAGAATATAAAAAAAATAAATAAAGAAGCAAGGGTGATTATCATAACCGGTTACGGTGATCTTGATACTGCTGTACAGGCGATTAATAATCATGCTTATGCATTTTTTGGTAAACCTATAAATTTTGAAGAACTTGTTGAAGTTTTAAGGAAAATAGACGACGAAATCAAATTAAATATCAAAATTGACTATAATAAATTATCAGAAGAATATATAAATCTTAAAAAATCGTATAACGAGATGCTTGATCTTTTAAAATCATTGCAGGGAGATAAAATTAAATAATGAGTAAAAAGAAAGATCAAATTGATAAGGAAACAAAAGAAATTATAGATTCTTTCGTATCTGAAGGCTATGATCTTTTAGAGGATGCCGAAGAGAAAATAATCAATCTAGATAATATAAATAATAAAGAAGTTATAAATACGATATTCAGAATGTTTCATTCAATCAAAGGGTCTGCGGGATATCTAAATTTTGAAAATATAAAGCAGGTTACTCATGAAGCCGAGACTCTGCTTGATATCTTCAGAAAACAGGATATTAAGCCAAATCAGGAGACAATTGATCTGCTGTACCAAACAGTGGATTTTATACGACAATTGATAGTTAATGTCGAAAAAGAACTTAGCGATGAAGGCTTTGAAGATCATGCAAAGATATTTATACATAATATAAGCCAGAGTGTGCTTAACATAAAAAAAGATCTTGGAATAATTACTGATGAAAAGAATATAAAACCCAATGAAAAAGATAGCCTCGAAGCTATCATAACACCTGAGATGCATCAGAATTATATTTCGGAAGCAACTGAGATTTTTGACAAAATTGAAAATAAACTGCTTATCCTTGACAAAGATATTAATAATCTCGAAATTATTTCTGACATTTTCAGAGATATTCATACACTTAAAGGAAATTCCGGAATATTTGGATATAATGAAATTGAAAAGGAATGCAGTAATATAGAATCTTTTTTAGACAGTATAAGAAAAGGTAATAAATCTATAAGCCATAATTTTATAAGTACTTTTTTAAAAAATATCGACATTATGCGATCAACGATTAACATGGGAAAAACGAATAATAAAAATACAGACATGACAGATAAAATAAATAATTTTGAAAACCCTAAACCGTTGGGTGAAATATTAATCGAAATAGGAGCGGTTAATAAAGAGCAACTTGACGAGGCTTTAAAGATACAAAATCTCTCAAAACCGGATATTGGAAGCATGCCTGAGTTTTCATCTCAGCGCAAGGATGTACGTATTGATACCGACAAACTCGATTTTTTATTTAATACCGTAGGTGAACTCGTAACTACATCGGCAATGGTTGTAAACAATCCTGATCTTGCAGGTTTAAGACTTGAAAATTTTAAAAAAGCAGGCAACTCTTTGTTAAAGATTACGCGGGATCTTCAGGAAGTAACAATGTCCATGCGTATGGTACCGGTTGATAACCTTTTTATAAAAATGAAAAGACTTGTAAGAGATCTCTCCAATAAATTCAACAAGGTGATACAGTTTAATATATCTGGAGAAGACACAGAGATGGATAGAAATGTCATCGAACAAATATCCGATCCATTAATACATATTCTTAGGAATGCAGTCGATCATGGCATAGAAAGTAGAGAGAAAAGAATAAGGAATAATAAAAGTGAAACCGGTAGGATAAATCTTAAAGCAAAGTATGAAGGAAATGAAATCTGGATTATAATAGAGGATGATGGTGCCGGATTGAACAGGGACAAAATAATTAAAAAAGCAATTGAAAAAGGATTATTAAAAACGGATGTAAATAAAATGACAGACGATGATATATGGCAATTAATTTTCTTGCCTGGTTTCTCTACAGTTGATACGGTAAGCGATGTTTCTGGCAGGGGTGTAGGCATGGATGTAGTCAAAAAGAATATAGAAAAGTTAAAAGGGACAGTAAGCATAGAATCTGAAAAAAATAAAGGTACAAAATTTACATTAAAAATTCCTTTAACTCTTGCCATGATGGAAGGAATTACTTTTAAAATCGGATCAAATTTGTATTCCATACCAACAATCGATATTCAGGAGTTTTTCCAGGCTGATTTTGCTCAAATTACCAAAATTGACAATAATAATTTAGTACTTAAAATCAGAGATGAAATACTACCCGTAATAAAATTATTTGAAGTGTTTAATGTTAAAACAAATATAAGCAATATAACTGACGGTATTGTGATAGTTGTAAAATCTGGAAATAAAAAAGCGTGCTTGCTGGTGGATGAAATAATAGGCAATAATCAAATAGTTGTAAAATCTTTGTCTTCTTATCTTGGAGAGATTAAAGGAATTTGCGGATGTAGTATAATGGGCAACGGTGAAGTATGTTTGATAATTGATTCTGGATCTTTATTATCCAGATGTATAAAATGAAAAAGGATTAATTAGTCTTATGATTGATAAATTTGTATCCTCAATAATAGATATATCTGATGAAGAATTCAATAAAATATCTGGACTTGTCTATGAAAAATTTGGGATTAATTTATCTGTTGCAAAGAGAGAACTCGTAAAGGGCAGATTGAATAAATTACTAAGACAGCTTGGTTTTAAAAATTTTAGTGAATATTATGATTATGTCATTAAAGATGATTCAAAAAAATCATTACTGCAAATGGTTGACAAAATAAGTACAAACCATACGTATTTTTACAGAGAGAGCGATCATTTTGAATATTTGATAAATGATATAATTCCCCAGATAATATATAAAAAAAATGAATTGAGAATATGGTGTGCAGGATGCGCAACCGGAGAAGAGGCATATACTCTGGCTATGATTATAAAAGAATATTTTGGTACAGACATTGTCAATTATGATATAGGCATTTTAGCTACTGATATTTCAATAACTGCATTAAACAAAGCATTAGAAGGCATTTATCCCGTAGAACGCACAGTAAAACTTCCAGAAAATTTAAGAAAAAAATACTTTACAATGATAAAAAAAGATGAATTAAAGATTAATAAAGAAATATCAGATATGGTTCTTTTTAAACGTTTAAATTTAATGCAGGATATTTTCCCATTTAAAGGCAAATTCGATATTGTTTTTTGCAGAAATGTGATGATTTATTTTGATAATAATACAAGAATGATATTGATAAAAAAACTTCACGACATTATGAATGATTTTTCCTATTTATTTATAGGGCATTCTGAGTCATTGCTTAAAGAAACAGCTCTATTTAAATATATAAAACCAGCAGTATATTTAAAATGTTAAGGATAGTTTAACATGGCTCAACTTATTGTAGGTGTAGGAGAATATAAAATATCCAATAACCCTGAAGATATAATTAAAACCTTCGCTCTTGGTTCATGTGTTGCTTTAATGGTTTTTGATAAAATAAATTTAATAACCGGAATGATACATGTCGCTCTTCCTGATTCAACGGCAAACCCTCAAAAAAGCAGAGAATTACCGGGATACTTCGTTGACACGGGAATTTCTGCTTTGCTTAAGAAGATGGGAGATAATGGCGCTATCAGGAAAAACTGCTGGATTAAAATTGCCGGAGGGGCGGCAATTACCGATCCTGATTCGTTTTTTGATATCGGCAAACGCAATGTGTTAGCAATAAAAAAATTATTATGGAAAAACAATCTTGCCATTGAAGCAGAAGATGTTGGAGGTAATTACAGCAGGACAGTCAGCATTAAAGTTGCAACCGGTGAAATCGAAATAACATCCGGAGGTAAAAAATGGAACCTATAGATAAAACTTCGATAAAAAATATTTTGATAGTTGATGATTCAAGTACAGCACAGATGATTATAAAACGATGTTTTGAAATATCCGGATTTACTGATAATAACTATGTATTCGCTTCAAATGGACTCGAAGCTCTTGACATCTTAAAAACAAATAAAATTGATTTAATAATTACCGATTTAAATATGCCTAAGTTAAACGGTAATAATCTTATAAAACTAATTAAGGCAGATGAAAAAACAAAAAATATTATAATTGTAATTGCAACTTCTCTTGGAGAAAGTAGCACTGTGGACGATCTTTGTGACATGGGAATAAAATTCGTTATAAAAAAACCGGTTACGCCAAATAAAATTATGGAGTTGTTTAAATTATGATTGATGTAAAAAAAATGGAACATATAAAAGACGCTTTAATAATAGCTACTATTAAAACTTTTGAAGAAATGGCTTTTATTGAAGTTATTCATCATACCAATGATAGTAATGGAACAAACGAAAATTTTAATATAAAAGCAAACATCAATATAATAGAGCCTATGAAGTGCAGACTTATATTCGAAGTATCAGAAAAATTATTAAGTACAATTGTTGAAAATATTTACAGTAAGCCGTTTGAAGAACTCTCTGTTAAAGATGTAAATGATTGCCTTGAAGAATTATTGAATGTGCTAACCGGAAATTTTTTGATTGAATTTTACGGAGTAAAGCATGTTTATAAAATAGAGCTCCCCGAAATTATTGCAGTTGAAAATAATATTAACAGACAGAAAATAGATATTAAATTTAGCGCTGAAGGAATCATATTTAAAATTATATATATCAATGAGGAATAGAAATTGAAAAATAAAATAAATATTTCATTGATTTTTCTAATTATAATGCTCCTTTTTATATTTAATATATTAAATATAAATGTATTAAATATAACTAAATTAAATTATGCAATAGTTAACACGACATCGATTGCAATTTTAGCAATATGTTTATTATTTTCAATAAATTATTATAAAAAAGAAATACGTATTAAAGAAAAACAGATTAATGAAATCAATAACAACAAAAATGAATATAAAATATATGAAGATAGATTTAATCAAGCTGTCGAACTTTTAAAGCTCGTATATATTGAATACAACAAAATATTCCAAATTGATAATAACATTAATTTTGATTCTTATAATAATTATGATGTATTAAATATTATTAAAGAAAAAATGGATCCCAATAAATTTAATAATATGGCTAAAATAGACAACTTTTTAAAATCAATTGCCGAAATATTTTTTAAACTCCCATATTTAAATAATCTCTTGTCTCACAGTATTTCAATTACCGAAAATGCAGCAACTGTTTTGATAGACAAATATGATAAACTCTTGCAGGAATTTAATAAGATTAAAATTAATAATGAAGCAAATATAAAAAAATTTAACAGTCAATTTGGCGGTAAGGATATGTCTTGTATGATTAATGATTCAAAGGCTTCTATTGAAAATCATAAATTGATAATTGAAGAATTAAGCGAAATTAATCAAAAAAACATAAAAAAACTCGATATTATATATGATTGGTTGTCAAAAGTTGACAATGATATTTTAAGGGTAAATGAAATTTCAGAAAAAAATAAAATAATCGCAATTAATTCAAGTATTGAAGCAGCACGACTAGGAGAAAAAGGCAAAAGTTTTAGAATTCTTTCAAATGAAATCCGCAATCTAAATATTCAAACAAATAATATTACAAAAGACATAAATAAAACAATGGAAAATTTTAAAAAATTTAATAAGAATATGATATCAGACTGGGTTAAAGAATCAGACAAAGTAATAAATGATATAAAAGAGTCATGTACGAATTCCGCTATAATGATTCAGATAATCACAAGCTCGTATGAAGTTTTAAATGATGCATATAACGAATCGATAGCCGGTTTGACTGCTATTGAAAATAGCTTGAATAAAGCTATTGTATCTATGCAGTTTCAGGATATAATAAGACAACAGATTGATAGCGTTAAAAATATTATTTGCAAAATAACAGATGATATTTATTCCCACAAGGATATAATTAAAATAAGCGGTTATGATCTTGATAAAAATTGTATAGATTTGAAGAATAAAGTTAAATCAGATATGATTAATAATGCTAGGCATTATAATAAAGATATTATTAGTCAAGAGTTTGAGGAGGTATGAATATGAAAGTGCTATTCGTTGATGATTCTTCAACAATGAGAAAAGTTATTGAATTAGCATTAAAATCCGGCGGTTATGAATATGATCAAGCAGAATCTGGTGAAGCTGCATTAAAAAAAATTGAATCTGCCAAATTTGATTTTTTTATAGTTGATGTAAATATGCCCGGAATAAACGGTATTGAACTTGTAAAAAAAATACGATCGATAAATGATTATTTAAAAGTCCCAATAATAATTTTAACAACTGAAAGCGAAGAATCTTTGAAAGAGGAAGGTAAGAAAGCCGGAGCGAATGACTGGATTGTAAAACCTTTTCAAAAAGAGGACCTTCTTGACAGAATGAAAAAATTAATTTAGATATTTACAATATTTTTTAATTGTTATAAATGTTCTCTCATGAAAAGCTTATCAGCGTTTGAAGATTATATTTCACGGATTAACAGAGTACTGGATTATATAGAAAAAAACCTGGATAAAGAATTTACTCTCGACGAACTTGCAAAAATTGCAAACTTCTCTAAATTTCATTTTCATAGAATTTTCAATTTGATTATTGGTGAGAATTTATTCCAATACATTCAACGCACAAGGATCGAAAAAGGTGCAAATTTTTTAATCTCAAATCCAAAAAAAACAATTACTCAAATTGCTTTAGACTGCGGTTTTTCCAATTCGTCAAGTTTTGCCCGATGTTTCAAGAAATATTTTAAAATGTCAGCAATAAACTTTAGAAAAAACAAAAGCAATCAGAGTATAATAAATAGCAATATAAGGAAAGATAAAAACTATTTATCCATGTATAATTCAAACATATTAAAACTTGAATCATGGAGGAATAGTAAGGGAATAAGCTCTGGTGTTGAGGTAAAAGTCTTTCCTGAGACAACTGTTGTGTATTTACGATATCTGGGCAAAATGAATGATAAAAAGATCTTTAAAAATCTTTTTAAAAATTTATATAATTGGGCAAGTTCCAGAGATTTGCTAGATTTGAATTCTAAAGGCATGATAATTTATCATAACAATCCTGAAATAACTCCGGAAGACAAAATGATGGTTAGTGTCTGTTTTACCGTATCACCGGATACAGAAGTATCAGGAGAGATAGGAAAGCTTGTGATACCAGGCGGTAAATACGCTTTTGCAAGATTTAAAATAAGCCCGGAAGAATTTCAAAATGCCTGGTCATGGCTATGTTGCGATTGGTTACCTCAGAGTGGCTATGAATGTGATGACAGACCTGTTTTTGATCTATATCATAATGATCCAAACTGTCTGCCTGGAGAAAAATTTGTCGTTGATATCTGCATCCCTGTAATTCCTGCTTAAAATTCATTTTATTATTTTTATATTAGGTAGTGTCAAAAATTTTATGAAAAAATTATGAAAACACTGCCAGTGTTC
>CAZHHK010000093.1:0-13286 GCA_964531405.1 uncultured Spirochaetales bacterium
GGGGTTTCCGTAGAAAGGTGGGGGGGTTTTTTTTATTTTGAAAAAAAATTAAGTACATAAATTATCAATAGATATTTATAAATGGGGATTTCTTACCGTAGAAAGGTGGGGGTACTTTTTAAAATAGCACGTTTCAAATAAAATTATAATAAAAAAAGCACTCTTTATTGAGTACTTTTCTTTTTTTCTGCTTGTTTTGTAGCTTGTTTTATTTTTTTATCTCTTAAGTTAATCATTTCTGCACACTGTTGTTTGTAGCCAATTATTTTAAAATGTACTTTGTGTCTTATAAAGTCATCCCATTTTTCAGAGTTTAACTCACTTTCTTTGATTATAATTTTATAATCTACTTTTCCACTGGGAACAATATTAAAATTAACCTCACCTTTGTCATTTAAATATTTTTCTGGGACGCCTATTGTATTTTTTATTTCTTGCAAAGCTTTGTATATTGGTTCTTTTATTGTTCTATTCGTATTTCCATTATAGTTAATATTGTTTACTACCTCATCATATGAGGGTAAACTTGTCTTTTTATATAAAGCTCCCATTGTTAAATTAAACTCGTCCTTTTTTGCACTCCTGGCATAAGTATAAATATAATCTGCCATTAAATAAGCGTGTTCCGAAAGTTTTCCAACTCCTGCAGGTAAATTGTAATAGTTATTTTTAATTGAGTCGGCATAAGATACCTCAAAGCTAATTTTTACAATACCTTTTTTTATACTAGTTCCTGCAAATGGAGTGATTTGTTCTGACTCATAAGCTCCTTTGCTCCATCGTAATTGTATAAATGGCAATACGTTTTTACAGAACTTATTTACTTTTGCATTTGTCTTTTCAATAACTTTTGGTGTTGGTTCTTTACCTAGGAACGCAATAAACTCACGAGTATTAAAACTAAATAAGTAAGAACCTTGCTTATTAAACTGATAATGTATAAAGGTAAAAAATTTAGAAAATACTATATCTCCCATAGGTAGTTTAACACTTGGCAAGTCATTTATAGCAATTTTTGTTTTATATTTTTTCTTTAATCCATTTATACCTTGATACTCTATCACATATCTATTTTGTCTTGTTTCATGGGTGTAATTTTCGTCTTTTTCTATCCTATCCTTTTCTAAATTTGGAAAAGCTCCCTTTAGTGCGTTAGTTACTTGACTTTGAGATACTTGTAAAATATCAGGTATAATCTTACCGTCTATTTCTGCCTCAATTTCTGCTTTAAACTTTCTGACCTCTGTTATAAAACTTTTTAAATTATCTGTTAACTCATTTTCTAAAAAGTCTTTTATTTTCTTTTTAGTTTTTGTATTGGCTATATTTTGTAATTTATCTAGTTCCTCTTTAATTGTTCCTATTTCCTCAAAGTCCTCTAATATTTCTATTATTTGTTCCTTATTTTCAACAATGTTATTGCCAATTTTCATTAACATATTAGTTATAGGTTGCAATTTTTCAATTAAGTTCTGACTTGTTTTTTCATCATACATAATGTATAATTCCTCCTATGAGTATTTAGATTTAGATTTTAGGTTTCGGAAAGACCTATTATCGTGTACCCACTAGTTAATTAGTGGGTTTTTGCATTAATGATTAATATATCATTTTACAGTTAAAAAGTAAATTTAATTATTACAATTATTGACTTTCAAGCACTTTGTTTTCCCTTGGTATATCATTAACTATAACAACTTTAGGTATTGTATCTATATTATCTTTATCAAATAAGTTATATCTTTTCCCCAGTAGTTCAATAGCTTTTAACCTATCCGATATTTTAGGTTTTTTATTTATTGTTTCACCTGTCATATGATAATATAGTTCCTCTGTTTCCTCGCCTCTTACAATCCTAGTTAATATCTCTAATATTTCGTCCTGACTTGCTACCCTTTGTTTATCTTTTTTCTCCATGATTTCCTCTATATAGTCTTTTATTTCAACATGTTTCAACAGTCTTTGTCCCTGTGAGTAGGCCGTTTTTTCACTATATCCGGCTTTAATTGCTGCTTGTGTTGCGTTTAAAGTCTCTATATAATAATCTGCAAATAATTGTTGTTTTCCATTTAACAAGATACTCACCTCCTAAATATCTATATCATTTATTATTTTTAAGAGTTCTTTTTTATCCAATTGACCGTAAAGCTCTGTTACTGTTAAAGAGTGTCCTAAAAGTTGTTGTATTGCTGTATAAGGTACATTTTTACTAAAAAGTATTTTAGTATATAAATGTCTAAAAGCGTGTGCGTGTGCTTTAGTAAGCTTAATACGTGCTTTTCCTGCGTATTTCTTAATAGTATTATGTACTGTCTGCCTGTTTATTGCTCCCCTTTGTCCAGTTAAAAGAAAGTCACTATTATTATTTCTTACCTCTAAATACCTTTCTATTTCCTTTGATAGTTTCTTAGAAATTAATAATTGCCTGTATTTACCGCCCTTACCCTTTACAGTAATACTATTTTTATCAATCTTGTTTATTTTTAACTGTAATACCTCAGATACTCTCCCACCTGTTAAAAACAATAATTTTATAATTAATACCGCCCTTATATCATTTTCCTTTTCAGCGTACTTTATAATCCTTTTTGCTTCATTTATTGTTAGAGACTCTTTTAAAAAGTCCTGGTTACAAATTTTAATTTGCTTTAATTTAGAGATATTTATATCAAAGTTATGATTATCATTTATAAAATTAATGTAAGCTCTAATACTTGCTATCTTTCTGTTTATTGTGCTTGGGCTTGTACCCTCTGCCTCCAGATAACTAATATAACTTTTAATTTCTTTAATATCTGTTTGCTCAATACTTTTATCAAGAAATGTTTCAAATATTTTTATATCTGAAAGATAACTATCAATTGTATTTTTTGCCTTATCATTTTCTATTAAGTTTTCTATAAAATCAGTTTCAAATTTCATAATTTAACCCTTTCAATAAAGAACTATTTATCATATAAAAACATGTTTAAATTACTACAAACACTATATCATGATAATATATCAAAGTCAATACATAATAGTAATTATGTTTATAGTTCTAATAGTTTTATCATTGGTATAAATTAACAAAGCTTTATTTTAGTACCTTTTAGGGTTTTAAGTGTATGACCATATTGAAAGTTTTAGCCAGTTCTTTAAAAACTATTTTTTTGTGATAATTTCCTTTTAACAGTTTTGATTTTGTATCTTTATACATAAAATAAGGTTTTAGGATATCCTAATATATGGTAAAGTGGTTACCCAAATCCAGTGCTTGCTATTACACTAAACTAAACACTTATTAATATTTATTACTATAATTTGGTTTGTATATTATGCGGTTAAATAAAAGACATTTGTTAATTTATTTTTCCAGTACTAAAATAATAAAAAAGTTATTAGCAAATTTTTAGAACTCACTAATAACTTAATTTTTTTATTTTTATCCTAGTTCATCAAAACATGATCCAAAAAGACAAGAGCCTAATTTAATTTCCAGTTACTATTTTGCTTTTTTCAATTTTATAATATCATTCCAGTTTTGAGCGGTTACCTCCTCGACTATGGTAACTACATTTTTAATACTGGTTATGTCTCCCTGCATATGTGCTATATCATTTGACATTTTATCATGTTCGGCTTTGTTAATTTCTGCTTTATGTTCAAGAGCTTTTAATATTTGTGTGTTCTCATCAAGTTGACTTTTAATTACTTTGAAATTTTCTAAAACTGCCTTTTGAAAGTCTTCATTACTTATAATTTCTTGTTTATCTTTTTTATCACTCATAAAATAATTTCCTCCGGTTAAATATAAATATATTATATCTCATTTTCAATTTCTATAAAGTCAATTTCTGATAGAGTATCTTTTCCCAATTATCTATTAATATTATATAGCCATTTATTTCCTGGTGCTTTTAAAATTATATTTTTAAATAATAGTTCCTCATATACTTGTAACCTCTGACGCTTATTTATGCCAAACTCTTTTTCTACGTCCTTATTGTCTGGCAGTTTTTCGCCCTCTCTATAAGTATCAAGAAATTTCTCAATCCGTAATGTTAAATCGGACTCATTTTCTGGAACACTGGAACAGAAAGACTCATTTTCTATGTTTTTTAAATTACAAATTAGCTCTATTACTGACTTTTTACTAGAACACAATTTATTTTGTTCCAGCACATGTTCCACACTTTTGTTATTTTTTGTTAGAAATATTTTCTTTAATCGCTTATATATGTTTAACATTTTTTGCTTAGTTTTATATAATTTAGTCTCTTTTATTTTAGTTGGCTTTTCTATTATTTCAATCTCAACTATATTTTTTTCGTCCTCTGGTTCATTAGATAATACTTTTTTCAGTTCTTTAAACACTGCCCACTCTTTTACTCTATCAGTCCAAAAACCTTTAAATATTTGACCATTAAACCCCATATTTGAGGTTTTGAACTCTCCCTGTCCTAAATCTTGAGTTCCTTTTACCCCGGTCATTTTTTGTGTTTCCTGTTCCTGTACATTAAAAGATATTTTACCCAATAAGCCAGCTCTTACCTCTGTTGATAATTGGACTCCTGCCGGTCTTTGTGTTGCTACAATTACATGTATACCTGCCGCCCTACCCATGTTAAGTATTTGCCTTAATAATAGTTCTATACGGTCATTTACTTTAGTATCAGGACTTTCCTTTAAGTTTGCTATTTCGTCAACTACCATTATTATAATTGGGATATCTGTTTTATATTGTTCGTTGTATTGCCATATGTCCTCAAGTTCTGCGTCCTCTATCTTGTCATATCTATCGTTCATTTCTTTATATATTTTCTCTAAGTACTCCAAAAATATTTCATGTGTTTTGATAAAGATACTATTTTTAAATTTCTTGTATATGTTCATACTAACACGTTTAAAATCAACAAAGATAAAAGCAATATTATTATTGAAATACATTAAGCTTTGTATAATGGCATTTAAAAGAGTACTCTTTCCACCACCAGAACCGCCCGAAATAATAAAATGGTGTATGTCTTTTAAATCAACTGTTGTTATATTTTCGTTCTTATCAATACCTAATAAAAATGGTATTTTCCCTTTTTTCTTTGCTATCTTTATAAACTTGCTCAAGGGATAAGACTTTTTAAATTTCTTTCTATTTTTTAGATATATAGTCACATGTTTAAAGTTCTTTTCATTTCTCTTTATTGACTCTATACCAATATTTAAATAGTGTTCTAAAAAGGTTTTCTTTTTCTCTATCTCCTGATAAGGTATAAAGCTATTTAAAACTATTACTCCGTCTTTATAAGATATTACTTTAACTTTATTATCAAACATTTCACTAATACCCTTATATTTTAAAGCTGTAATGTTTTCTTTAACCGTTTTTATGAGTTCCTTTGTGCTTTGCCCTATAGCCTTAAAAAAGAAATAATTAAAAGCTAAAATAATAAATAATAACCAATGAGCTTGTTTATAAAATAAATATGAAAATGTTATAATTAAGTCAATCAAAATTATGTATTTTTCTGTTGTTTTTAATGTCTGGGGAACATGTTTAATGTTCGCCCAGGTATTTTTTAATACTATCTTTGATATTTTCCAGATAAGTTTCCCTAGTTCCTCAAATTTTCTATTTAACCAGGCGTTAAACTTATCACCTAATTTATTACTTAATGTTAAAGTATCTTTCTTAGGCACTAAAAACACCCCCTATAAAAGCTACAACATTGTTTATAAAAGTCATAAAGCTATTTAAGTCATTAATAGCCCAAAGCAGTAAACCACATATCAAAATACTAAATATAGCACCTGCAATATTTTTGCTAAATAAGAACCTACCTACAACAAGAACCATACCACCGGCTATAACTAAAGTAATTATTGAACTGAACTTATCTAATAACTTTGTATCTATTTTCATTAATAAACCTAAATTAAACATAATTTCATTTCCTCCCCTTAATAATTAAATAAAGACCTAAATTAATTCCAACAAACCACCCAATGTTATAATTTTGTGTTGCCATACCTGCATAAAATACAACTAAAGATATAAGAACAATTAATATTTCTGTTGGTTTTGAGGTTGGCAACTTAGTTATACCTATTACCATTTTCCAAAGCACTTGGAAAGGTAAAACCATTAACCAATTTAATAACTTACTCAATGTAATTACTCCCTTT
This sequence comes from uncultured Spirochaetales bacterium, assembly GCA_964531405.1. GTDB lineage: Bacteria > Spirochaetota > GWE2-31-10 > GWE2-31-10 > JAFGQB01 > CAZHHK01. Next base: position 6,163 of record CAZHHK010000093.1, read on the forward strand.
CTTGAAATATATTGTTTCTGTGGTCACTGTTGTATTTGTTACTGTGGTCTTTCTTTCTACATGACTAACCGGGTTTATATTTTCCTCCTGGTCATAGTCATAAGATTGATTGTAATTTTCATATAGTACAGGTTTATTTTTATCCTGGTCACTTTTATAGATTGAACCTAAGAACCAAATATATAGCGGTATTGCTAACCAAAAGCCGAAAAATGTTATAACTGGGTGCTCAATTTGAAACTGTCTATTAAATAAAAGAAACAACATCACCCCCAGAGGGACAATAAAACCTATAAATTTATTTTTAGTTGGTTGAGTTATTAAACTTTTAAAACCATAGAAAAACTTTTTCATACTATCCACCCCTTTATATAAAAGCCAAAAGGCAATACTTTATTTTTTAGCTGTTTTAAATCTTTCGCATACACTGGGTTTAATATTTCTCTGTCTTTTCTGTTAAATAAACTCATGGTATTTAAGTCTTTTATTTGTTCCTCTAGTTCCTGTATCTCTTTGTTTTTCCAAAAAAACTTAAATTTTAAAGGAAATAAATTACCACTTTCTTTTGACTCTCTGTATTTTTCAAAATCAATTGCAATCTTTTCTATATCTTTTAAGTATGTTGATATATCTTTAAAATTTTCTATCTCAATATTTAAGTTGTTAGTTCCATACATACAGTTAATGTTTCCAATGTATTTTTTATTTTTGTCACTGATTGCCCATGTATTATAGGTTAAACACCTAGCACTTAAGAACTTATATTTTTTATCAAAATTATTAAATTTCATTTTGTTTACCTCCCAATGTTCTAACTAACACTTGTAACTGGTCGCTTGTCCATGTATGTAAATCGTCAGAGATCCATTGAAAAAATAACTCACTGTAAAAATATAATTTGTCGTCCTGAACTTTATAATCTAAAATATCGTCCTTATGTTCTCTTATGAAAGTCTTTCCATTGTTTTTATGTATAAGGTTGTTAACCTGACCTATTAGTTTACATCTGTTCATTTCAATCATTTTTCTACACTCCCCACATGAAATTTAATTATTTGCCTTATGGCAGTATTTGAGTCTATCTTTCCAGTTAAAAATAAATGTGTTATGTTTTCGCCTTGCCTTGAGGGTTTTAACCCCTCAATTGCCATAGTTGCCTTAACATTGCTTTCAATAGCTTTTATATCTTTACATTTCATAACTAACACCCCCGGACTCTATTGCCTTTTTTGCCTCCTCTAAGGTATCAACGTTTAAACTGGTAGTCATACCTGTTGTATTTATAATCCCTAAGTCGTCTAAATACTTTTTAATTTGGTGTATTTTCGTCCTGGTCAAATTTGTTTTTTCAGTTAAAAAGGAAATACTAGGGCAAATAAAACCGTCTTTATTTTCAAATATTGCCTTTAATACCTCGTCTACCTCTTTGTCATTGACAAGCGTTTGCGGTTCTTTACTCTTTAAAGTATCATTTTTAGGCTCTTTATTTTCTGTGTCTTTCTCATTGAGAGAGTTTGACGGTTTTTCTAATGGTGGGACTAATTTTAATTGTGGTTTCCCTGTAGTAATAGCCTTGTTTTTATTTTCTTGGTATCTTGTTTCTATTGATGTGACAAACTTATAAGTTAGATTGTAAATTACCTTACCAATTAAACCCTTATATAAGTTATCCCTTGATACATTTTTATTAAGAGTCCTAAAGTCTTGAGCTATTGAGATACAATAAATTGATATAACGTCTATAGCTATACATAGGGCAAGTGTAGTTATTACCTCAATAAAATTGATAGTTCTTTCATTAGTGAAAAATGTGTAATTACCGTAAATACTAATACTTAACAAAACAAACTTTAAAACACTTACTTTAAAAGCGTGTTGGGCAAAATGTTTTTTTATGTTTGTGTCCTGCTTTGCTAATATGTAGACTGTAAATTGAGTCATAACAATAGCTAATATAAAACTTACAGCCTTTAAATAACTACCATTGAAAAAACTCCATAGCCCGGCAATTGTTAGTAAAGTACTTACGATTGTTCCAAGAGTACCCCAGAAATTAAGAAATGTTCCAGCTTTAATTATTGACTTGTCTTGCTTAACCTCTGTTTTTAGCTCCCTTATTTCATTATTTACTTTTAGTTGGTCTTTCTCTGCTTTAAGTTTATTGAGTGAAATATCATTTTTTATCTTGTTTTCCTCTATGTACATTTCACCCTGGAGCTTTAACTTTTCGAGTTTTAAATTGTGTGCTTTTCTCATGCGGTCAAGTTCGTTCTCTGTTCCCAGTAAATTAAACATTAAAAAAATCCTCCTTTACTACCACAGAGGATTAAATGTATAATAATACATAAATAGTCCTTTGTGGATTATTTGAACCGGGTAATACCTCTACCGTGCAAAGTCTAGGTATTGCCCTTAATTATTTGTTTTTGTCCTTTTTCTTTAACTGTTCAAGTCCCAAATTTATCAGGTATACTATTGTTTGTGACCTGTGATTAAATCCCATTTCGTCCCTTACCTTGTCTATTTTGTCTAAAAGTTTTTTACTATAAAACATGTTATATCTTATACTATCACTCAATTTTAACCACACCCTTTTTATTTTAATTATACACCTGAGTCGCACACATAACAACTACCAAATTAAGTAAAATAATTAGATATGTGGTTATTTAGTGAAATTACCCTATTAATACTATTAATTACTTACTATTATAATTTTAATATTAATAATTTATTACAATAAATATGTAAGTACTAATTATTTAGTGATAAGTAAATTAAATAATTGATAATATAATGAAATATCACTGATAACAGTTAAAAGAAAATTATCTATCTATTGTTAGCTTACAGATAACTAATTATAAGTATTATTTTCATAAGGAAAAATTAATGTATAAAGGCATAAAAAAAGCTATTTTATGAACTCTAAACCCTTTTTCAAAGCTATATTTGCAACGTCACTATAGCTTAAACGGCTTTTTTTCATATGTTCGGTAATTATCTTGTCTAGTTCAGTATTTATCATTAAAGTTTTTTGAGTTCTATTTACTTTAATGTCCTCTATATCCCATAAGTCTAATCTATCACTTAACATTTTAACTATGTCCTCATGTTTGTTTGCTAAGTCCTCTAATTTTTTGATTTGTTCCTCAGATAACATATTATATAACGTCCTTTCTGGTTTAATATTTTGAGTTTTCCGGGCTGTTTTTGGTTTTCCCTCACGTTCTCTACGTTGTTTATTTTGGCACTCTCTACACACGTTTCTATAGCCAATAGAGTTATCTCTATTTTTAAAAGTTCCGTAGCTCTCAAGGCTCTTTTCTTGGTTACAATGTAAACATATTTTCGTATCCAAATATAACCACCTCCTTGATTTATATTATATATCAGACAATACCTTTAACAATATTAAATTTTCAATGTTCAATCACTAACTACATTAATTATCTAATTTTAGGGAAAACACCTCAATACACATAACAGCTAATTTACACACAACCTACACAGGCTACACATTAATTTGTGTATCTTGTATGTATTTTCATGATAAAATAGTCATAAAATAAATTTATTGGAGTAGTGGAATATGATAAGTACAGCCGAATTTATAAAGTACATTGTTATTGATACTTTAAAAAAAAGACTTACATGTAAAGATTATAGTTTGATTGGAGGTAGTCAAAATATACTAAGACAATGTTATGATAGAAATAAGGGAATAGGTTCTGGAGTCGTCGAGGTTATCTCTAACTTAATTGTTCAAGAAACAAAATGTAATCCAGTTAAAAGAAATATTATAATAGACTACTTAAAGCAATTTCTTACACCCAATGAAAAAGAGTATTTAAAAAGAAACCCGGAGGATATTAAAACAATTATGAGCTTTGCAGCTGACAAATTTAATGAGAAATTAAAAAAAAGAACAAATGTGACACAAGAAAAAGAAAAATTTCGTATAGTAAATATTGACGAACTATTAAAAATGGGTTGGAGTATTGCGGACATGGTTAACGCTGGTATCAGTCTAGACTATGAAACTATAGATAATATAACAGAGGAACATAATGGAGACTTTGACCAATGGTTAGCTGTTTCAAGGTCTAACGCTGATAGTATAAGGTGGTTACTTGACAGTGAAAATAATGTAATTGGTTATTGGCACTTTTCCGCCTTATTTGATGAGCCATTTATAAAAGCTAAAAATGGGCAATTATTAGATAGTGAAATTACTTGTGACAAAATACCTGTATTATTACCTGGAACATATAACATTTATTTTATTGGTATTTGCTTAAAAGAGGAATACAGGAGAAAAACAATAACTTTCGGTAAATTACTATTTTCAATAATTGAGGTCATTGAGGAAATGGCAAAAAGAAAAGTATTTGTAAATGAAATATGTGCTTTAGCTTATACCCATAATGGAATACAGTTATGTAAATCAATAGGTCTAAAATATTTACGTGACCATGTCGAACATGGGGAAATATATTGTGGTAAAATTATGGACTTATTAGATAGAGACTTTTGCAGGGACTTTGTAGGTCTTAAAGCTCTATATAAAAATAAAATATAACTAAAATAAAAAAGTTATTGGCTAGTTAATAAAACCTGCTAATAACTTAGTTTTTATTTTAGTTGCTATCAATGGAGAACATGATCCAAGAGTGGCTCTTTCAGGACACTTAGAAATTTTAATATTGGTAAATAATGTCATAACGTAAGTTTTCGTTCCATTACTACACAAAGGCCAGAGTAAACTCTCTTAACTTAATATCAAGATTATAAAATAAATTGCGTTAGTTCCTCCTCCTGGTCCTCTTTCTCCTCAAAATAATTTAGTCCTGGATAAAAGGAAAATGATATATTAAATGTTTGTTTTCCACTCCTATTTTTTAAAGCTACTAGTTCAATATCACGCCTGTAATTGTCCTCCTTGTCTCCACTGATTGCCTTTTTCATTTCTGCTCTTTTTTGGGTTATTTTCTTTTCTCCCAATCCCTGTATTTCATGAACTATACTATATTGCAAACCAAGTAAAACGTCGGCAGTATACTCAATACTGCCTGACTCTTTGAAACTTTCATAACTCATAGGATTTTGATAATTTGCCCTATTTAATGAGCTAATAACAAATATAGGGATAAACAAATTTCTACTAACACGCTTTAAAGTAGTTACCATACTGTCAATTAGTGCTTTATCAGACATATTAACAATTTCACTTTGTACTACTTGCAGATAATCAATTATTACTACTGGCTTGTTTCCAGTTAAAGAAATATGACTGTTTATTTTACTTTCTATGTCCTTGACTGTAGTATTAAAGTTTCCCTCATAGATAAATAGTCTTTCGGCTGTTGGTCTATATAAGTCTATACATTGGCTTGTTATTTCACTATCTGTATTATACATTACTTGTTTAGCTGTTACTTTTTCGTTTAACTCAACCCAAGCAGTCCTTGAAAGACTTTTACTTATTAACTCAAATTTACTTTGTTCAAGACTAAAATATAATACGTCATTTCCGTTCCTTGCTATATTATCAGCCATTTGCAACATAAAAGTCGTTTTTCCCAATGAACTACCAGCACCCAAGATATATAAAGCCGGCATAAGTCCGTCTAAATTTTCGTCTAATAATTTAAAGCCTGTCCTTTTCTTTTGGTAATTTACATACTTGTCTACAGTCTTATAAAACCCTGTATCTAAAAAATGTAAAGCACTGTTTTTATTAATGTTCTTTGTACATATATTTATTTCGTCCCTTAATCCGTCCAGGTCATTTAAATAATAATCGTTAATATCTTTATACTTGGAATCAACAGTTAAAGAAAAATTATTGATATTTAAATTAGTTAGTCCCTCAGATAATTTCTTAGTTGTTTTCTCCCCCTGGGTGTCATTATCAAGTGCAATTATAAACTTAGTATCTTTACATGTCTTAAGATTTTCTTTAACCAAATTAATGAATTTTTGAGCCATATTTACACTATTTAAGCAAATAGATTTATAGCCTATACTTTCTATACTAAGACAATCAAAAACGCCCTCAGTGACAAAAATAAGCTTTTCTGATTGCTTTAAGTAGTCACTATTAAATAATTTTTGTTCAAGTCCTTTTAAGTTTAAAGTCTTTACATTTTCAGTACTCTTTTTATCATTTCGTCTTAATATACAATTAACTACTTTGCCATTTTCCCATATTGGAATTACATACTCATATGAGTTAATATTATTTAGTCCAGGTACTAAATTTAAATTATCTTTGAATATCTCTTTTGGATCTCCAACTAAAAACTTGTTAGTAGATACTAACCTATCATAATTATTAAGTATTAATTGCTCGTCATAATCAAAGTTCTTTAATAGCCTTTCAATAAAATAGTTATAGTTGTTTTGTTTTGTAGTATAATAGTCATTGATGATAGAGGTTAAGTCAATTTCCTTTGTAGTTTTAGCCGACTGTTCCGGGACTTGTTTAACCTCTGTTTTTATGTTCTCTTTGTTCATGTTCTTAGCTCCCTTTGTTTCAAAATTAATATTAAAGTCCTTACATAGTTCTTTTATTGCTGTTTGCTTATCTGCTCCAAAATAAGCCATATAAAAGTCTATTATAGAACCACCCCCACAATTACCGAATGTATTCCATAAGTTGTTATGTGTATTTACATTGAAATGGTCACCTTTGCTACATATAGGGCAATGTTTAAACCTATAAGTACCACTCCCGGCATGACTTGCTTTGTCGCCTATTTGTCCCTCAATATAGTCTAGTAAATTTTTACTTTTTAGTTCTTGGATAATATCCATGTTTCTACCTCCAGTAGTTCAGTTTTTATTTAACAGTTAAAAAGAAATCTACTGTATTTATTTCAAATGGGCAAAAATGACCGGCTGATATTAAGTAAGAGATTTTCTTTTAACTGTAAATATATTTTAGCACGACGCCGCCGAAGGATAACGGCGTTCGTGTACCTAAATAATAATAAATAATAATAAAGGAAAAATGGTAAAATTTACAACCTTGTATCCATTGGAAATAGGACGTTATAGCAATTTGGAAAAATTTTCACCGTAGAAAGGTGGGGGGGTTTCCGTAGAAAGGTGGGGGGGTT
>CAZHHK010000094.1:0-13233 GCA_964531405.1 uncultured Spirochaetales bacterium
ATAAAAAAATAAAAAAATATTAAAAATATAAAATAAATTTGAAAAATATATAATTTTGATATAAATTTATATTGTATTTGTCGAATTTTTATTAGTTAGTTTAAGAAATCTTACTAAGGGATGGTTTTTATGATTAAGAAGCATAATATTATAATGTTACTTTTTATAAGTGTTTTAGTATTTTTTTCCTGTACTGTTTCGGTAGGGGGAAGTAGTGGCGGTGGAGGCAATAACAAAAGTGGGAATGATATAATATCACCTACGCTCTTATCAACATCGGTAAATGATGATTCAATTAATGTAGCGATAAATTTAAATTCAATTACTTTAGTGTTTTCTGAAGCTGTATTAAAAGGTAGCGGGTCAATAAGGATTTATAATTATGATGATGACTCATTAATAGGGACGGTGGATACAACAAATATTACTATTGATACAAGTTTGAATACCAATGTAATAATAAATTTATCTGGAGCCGGGATAACCTTGCCGCCTTCAAGACATTTATATATATTAATAGATAGTACTTTATTTAAAGATGCTTCTTCTAATCATTATGCAGGTATTTCTTTAAAAGATATGTGGGATTTTATAACAGATGCGGCACCGGATATAACAGCACCTTCAATATTAACTTGTATGCCATTCGATGATTCATTAAATGTAAGTACATCATTAAGTCAGTTATCGATCACCTTTGATGAAAATGTGTATTTTGGTACAGGCAATATTGTGCTATATGAGTCAGGCGTTGGAATAGTTGAAGTTATTACTTCTAGTAATATTATTGGAGATGGTACTGCTAATATTTTAATTCCATTGTCTGTTAGTCTAAACGGATTAACCGATTATTATGTACATATTGATGGGACTTTATTCAGAGATGCATCTGATAATTATTATACTGGTATATCCGATGACACAACATGGAATTTTACTACCCTTGCTACACCTGATGTCACACCTCCATCTGTTAATTCTTTCACGCCGATTGATGGAGCAATTGATGTATCAAATACTTTAAGCCAGCTACAAATTACATTTTCCGAGAATGTCATAGTTGCTTCTGGTAACGTTACATTATATGAGTCAGGCGTTGGAGCAGTTGAAACAATACCGGCTTCAAGCATAACAGGCAACGGGACGGCTGATATTTCAATACCGATTTCCATAACATTAAATTATTTAAAAGATTATTATATTCAGATTGATCCGACTTTATTCAAAGATGCTTCGGATAATTATTATCCGGGCATAACTGATAATATAACATGGAATTTCACTACAAAAGATAATGAATCGGAAATAAATATAAAAGAAAACGGGACAGATATTCCTGATGGAACATCAGGTTATAATATAGGGAGCACTCCTGCTGGTACACCGAAAATGATTACTTTTACAGTTGAGAATACCGGTGTGGATCCGCTTAATCTGACTGGTACACCAAGAGTAGTTTTAACTAATTCAATGGTTGCGGCTTATTCTTTAACACAGGATGCGCCGGTTTCTATTACATCAGGAGGAGAGGGGACTTTTACTATTACATTAAATTATGCGACAGCAGGGACTTATTCTGCAACGGTATCGATAGCCAGTGATGACAATGACGAAAATCCTTACAATTTTACAATCACCGGTACGGTAACTGGATCAGAAATTAACGTCAAATATACGGCTGACGGCTCGAATGTTGATTCAGGTAGTAATCATAATTACGGAGATGTTGCAAATCCGTTTGATTTTGAATATACAATTGAAAATTTAGGCAATGAAGATCTTACTCCTGTGTTGAGTATTTCGGGCAGTGCATTGTATTCAGTTATTAAATATCCAGATGCAACAGTTTCACCCGGTGGGACTACTACATTCATAATTCATTTTACTGGGGACGGAGCCCCGCCTAAAGTATGTAATGTTACAATCTCAAACAATGATTATGACGAAGGTGCTTATACTTTTACAATAAGGGCAAGATAAATATTTAAGGTATTATTCTGTACTATTTGGTTTTAGTTTTTTCATGATTAATTGGTAGATGCTTTCGGTAAGGTCTTCTGAGTTTGATTTTACCGAAGCAGCTGTTATAGTATCAATTTTTCCTTCTCCCGTATCGATGGTTATTCCTTTTTTTGTTAGGAATGTATAAAAAACATGGATAATATTCTTTTTGTCTTTATATTTTTCAAGGTATGTTCTCGGATAAGCATCTGGTATAAAAGCATGGATGCCTGAGAAAACAACAATCAAATCATAATCTTTTGGGTTATAATTTTTAATATTGTAAGCATCATCCGTGATTACCACAATATTATTGTTTTTTAATTTATCGAGGAGTTGTTTGATAATGCCATCTCTGAATTTCGTATAATGGTATAATATGCAGATTTTTTTATCATATTTATTGTCTTCAGGATAATATTCACTTTTTTTAAAAGTTGCACACCCTACAATAAAAAAGATCAATAGAAAACAGAATAAAAAAAACTTTTTCATTTATTACCTCCATCATTTTGTTTTAGTTTATATGAAATTGTATCTTAAGTCCAGTAAAAATATTGGTGGATAAATTTATTTTAAATACAGGATTTGTACTCTGAATTTATTGATTTAAGATTATTAATCAAATATAATTATTCAAAATAGAAGGCAATTAATGAATGCTAAAAAAATTGTTGTACTTGGCGGATGCGGTCAGGTTGGTAGTCATCTTGTTAATCTGCTGTTAATGGATACTAAATTGGATATTGTAATAGCAGATCACAATGAAGCCAGCGCAAAAATTATATTAAATGATTCTATTAAAAAAGGTTTTAAAGGCAGGCTTTCATATATTTATGCAGATACAAATGATAAATATTCGCTTGTAAAGGCATTTAAAAATGCCTCTTTTGTGATAACAACTGTTTCTCCAAGTGCATTTAATGAAAACATTATAACAGCCTGTCTGGAATGCAAATGTAATTATTTTGATACATTGGAACCGCAGAGAATAATTGACGTAATTGACAAATTTAATAACCGGATAAAAAAGGCAAAGAGATTATTTATTACTCAGGGAGGTTTGGCTCCGGGCATGCCGCTGGTATTTATTAATTATATTTACAAAAAAATTGGTTACATCGACAAGCTTTGTTTATATAATGCATTGAGTCTTAAAACAAACAGGCGGCATGAACAGGTGTTTGATGTGTTTGATTTTACCATAAATAATAAACCTTTAAAATTTATAAATGGCAAATGGGTAAAGTGCTCGATTATAAAGGACAGCATAAAATACAGTACAAAAAGATTCGGTAAAATCAGTATGATGCCGATAAGCATGTTTGAGTTGTATAAAGCGCCTGAGCTGTTTAAAATAAAAGAGATTGCATTTTATGCAGGAGCGCCTCATGTGTCCTTGCCTGTGAATATGTTATTTACAATAATTGTCAAATCATTAAATAAAATAAAACCTACGCTTGGCTGGACTACTCTGGCAAAATATATGCTTAATAATGCAATAAAAAATGAAAATGATCCGGGCGGTTATTCATTGGTAATTGAAGCATGGAAGAATAAAAATAAAAAAGAGTATGATTGTAAATTAATTTTAGAGCATGAGGATAATTATTATTCTACGGCTGTGATTATTCTATCGTTTTTACGGCAGTATTTATCAGGGGATTTCAAAAATATTTATGGGTTAAAATTAATGGGGGAGATAATCAATCCGGATAAAGCAATTAAATTTATGAAAAAATTTGGTCTTAATTTAATAATCGAATTATAGTTTCAGAGTTATTGCTACTGTCTTTATAAGATATTGGTTAAGCAATGACTTTTAATTATTTTTTTAATATTTTTAAAATTTTATATGCTAAATTTTTAAAATATAGTATAATAGTTTCAGTATGAAAAAATTAACAGCTAAAGAACAACAAGTATTAATAAAAAATCAGAAAAATGAAATCAACGGATATATTATCTACAGTAAACTCTCCGGTTATGTAAAGGATAAAAAAAATGCAAAGCTTTTAAAGATGATTGCTGAAAGTGAAAAAAAGCATTATTCGATTTTGAAAAAATACAGCGGTGTTGATATTAAACCAGATTATCTGAAAGTATTTTTTTATATTTTATCCGCAAAGATTTTAGGTCTGACCTTTACCTTAAAACTTCTTGAAAAAGGTGAGGCAAATGCGGATAACGACTATAAGTGCATAAAAAAAAGAATTCCTCAGATCTCATCGATATTAAAAGATGAAGATAAGCATGAAGGCGAATTACTCAATATGATAAACGAATCAAAATTAAACTATATGGGTTCGGTTGTGCTTGGTTTGAATGATGCACTGGTTGAATTAACAGGAGCTTTAGCTGGATTCACTTTTGCAATACAGAATAATAAAATAATAGCCATGATAGGATTGATTACGGGAATTTCAGCTTCACTGTCCATGGCATCCAGCGAGTTTTTGTCAAAGAGACAGGAAGATGAAAAAGAAAATGCTTTCCTGGCCAGTGCGTATACGGGAACAGCTTATATAATTACCGTAATTTTATTGATCCTTCCTTTCTTTCTCTTTAGGAATCCTTTTATTGATTTGATAATTTCGGTATGTGTAGCGATTTTAATAATATTATTTTTTAATTTTTATATCTCAACTGCAAAGGATCTGCCATTTAAAAAAAGATTTTTTGAAATGGCACTTATCAGCATCGGAGTAGCCGCCATTTCATTTGGGATCGGTTATCTTGTGAAAATATTTTTTAAAGTAGCTGAATAAAGTATTTAATACTCTCCTTAAATTTATATTTTTTCATAAGTAATTTACTAAAATAAGCGTATAATTGTAATAATTATTCAAAAGAGGTGTTTTTATTATGAGGAAGAATCAAATTATTTTGTTTGCATTATTTTTTACCGTTATATGTATAATATCATTTTGTGTTATTATATCTTCAAAAGATAAGGAAGGCAACAAGTTTATGAGTAAAAATTTTAATTATTTATGGAATAAAATTATTGAAAATGAAAACAAGGGATTAACAAAATCAGCTTTAGATAATGCTCAATTGATTTACAAAGAGTCAAGAGAAAGCAATAATGCAGTGCAGTTTATAAAATCATTCATCTATATAATGAAGTACAGGAATATGCTTGAAGAGGAAGCCTATGAAAAAATAATAAAGGAAACCGAAGCGGATATTTCGAATTTTAAACCTCCGTTGAAAAATTTATTATGCTCGGTTCTTGCAGAAGTTTATTGGAATTATTATGAACAAAACAGATACAAGTACTATGGCAGGACTCAGACTGAAGGCACTGAAACTGAGGAGATTGCTTCGTGGGATTACAACAAGCTTGTTAAAAGAGTCAGTGAACTTTATTTAATGTCGCTAAACGATATTGACATATTAAAAAAAGAGGATATTAATGAATATACTGATATTTTATATAAATATGATTCAAGGAATTTAAGATCGACACTTTATGATTTTCTTGCTCACAGAGCAATAGATTTTTTTATGAATGAACGCGCTTATATTACTCAGCCTGCATATAAATTTGAACTTGACAGTGATAAATATTTCAGCATGAATAACGAATTTGTAAATATTAAAATAGATACAAAAGATACTGATTCGTTGAAGTATAAAGCTTTGCTTTTATTCGGTGATTTGATAAAGTTTCATCTTAACGATAAAAATATAAATGCGTTAATCGACGTTGATCTTAAAAGAATTAAATTTGTAAGAAATAATTCGATATTACCTCTTAAAGATGAGCTTTACTTTATGTGGCTTGAAAAAATGGCAGATAAATATAAGGATAGTGAAGCAAGTGCTTTAATTGGTTATGAAATTGCAAATTATTATTTTACACTTGGTGAGAAGTATGAACCTGAAGTAAAGGAAGAATTTAAATGGTTTAAGAAAAAAGCTTTTGATTTGTGCCAGGAAATCATTAAAAAATATCCCAATTCAACCGGCGCAGGATATTGCAATTATTTGATAAGTGAAATTAAAAAAAAGTCAATTGCATTAAAAACTGAGACTGTAAATATAATTGATAAGCCTTTTCTCGCATTGGTGGATTATAATAATGTCGATAAACTTTATTTGAGGATAATCAAAATATCGGATAACGACAGGAGTAAAGTCAAAAGGACTTATTATCATGATGAAGATTATGAAAAATTCATAAAATATTTAAAATCTTTTAAGCCGGTTGATGAATGGACGGTTAATCTGCCGTTGGATGGGGACTTTAATATTCATTCTGCAGAAATAAAAATGCCTGCTCTTAAAGCCGGATATTATTTAATCATAGCCAGTGCTGATAAAGAATTATTGGCTGACAGGAATGCCGTATTTTATACAGATGTATGGATCAGTAATATTAGTTTTATCAAACGATATATCGATAAAGATGCCAGTTATGACGTTTATGTTTTTGACAGGGATTCCGGTAAACCGATTGAAAATGTGGATGCTCAGATTTATATAGAGCAATACGATTATAATCTTAGAGATTACAAATATATAAAAAAAGAAAGTTATACTACAGATAAAAATGGATATTTCAGAGTCAAACCTGAAAACAGGACTTTTACAATAGAGTTTAAAACAAAAGATGACAGATTAAATCTGATTGATAATAGTAGCCAGGGTTTCCCTTACGGACATAATTATCCAATAATAAAAACTTTTTTCTTTACCGACAGATCGATATATAGGCCCGGGCAGACTATATATTTTAAAGGACTTGTAATTGAATCTAAATTAAAAAACAACAGGATTATGCCAAATCGCAATGTGTCAATAGAATTTTATGATGCAAATGGAGAGAGATTAAATGGGCTTAATTTAAAAACTAACGAATATGGTACATTTAACGGCTCGTTTACTGCTCCGGTTGGTAAGCTTAACGGCTTGATGACTATAAGAAATACTGATAATTCCGGATATGTCCAGATATCGGTAGAAGAATATAAAAGACCTAAATTTGAAGTAAATTTTGAAACCGTAAAGGAAAGTTACAAGGTTAATGAAGATGTTAAAATAAAACTTAATGCTAAATCTTACGCTGGAGCAAATATCGATAATGCAATAGTTAATTACAGGGTTGTAAGGACTGTGAATTATCCTTACTGGTACTGGTGGTGGGGCTATTATCCTCAACCACAGCAACAGGAGATTACTCATGGTACTGGTACAACGGATGCTGATGGAAACTATGAGATAAAATTTAAAGCTTTACCGGATCTTTCAATATCAAAAGATATGCTGCCGGTATTTAACTATATGATAACCGCAGATGTAGTTGATATAAACGGAGAGACCCATAGCGCAACGTCTTATGTGAGGGTAGGATATGTCGGTATGGAGATCAGCATTAACCTTGCGGATAGTATAGACAGGGAGAGATCGGGGGATTATAGTATTATTTCTCAAAATTTAAACGGTGAATATCAGCCATCAAAAGGTACTATTAAAATTTATAAATTAAAAGATCCTAAAAAAATTTATAAGGAAAGATACTGGAAAAAACCGGACAGATTTATAATTAGTGAAGAAGATTTTAAAAAAGATTTTCCTTATGATCAATATAAAGAAGAAAATAATTATTACAAATGGGAAAAAGATTTTAAGATGATGCAGGTTGATTTTGATACGGATAAGAATAAAATTTTTAGATTAATTGATGTTGAAAAATGGGATCAAGGTAGATATGTCCTGGAATTAAAAACAAAAGACAAAGACGGTGTTGATATAAATTATGTGAAGTATTTTACTCTTTACTCGATGAATGATAATGCTATGCCGTATACTGCGTTAAGCTGGAGCTCAGCAAGACATATAACGGCACAGCCCGGCGACAGAATACAGGTTGATTGTGGATCATCGGATATCGATATGTACGCTTTGTTTGAAATTGAAAATGAAAACGAAATAGTAGAAAGTAAAATTTTTGATTTTTCAAATGGTAAAAAAATATTCAATGTCGATGTGACTGAGAGAAATCGGGGTAATTTTATTGCAAGTATTACAATGATAAAACACAACAGGATATTCAATTATGATTTTAATATTTATGTGCCATGGAGCAATAAAGAATTAAAAATGGAATTCATGACTTTCAGAAATAAATTGCTTCCCGGACAGGATGAAGAATGGAAGATTAAGATTACAGACAGCAATAAGGATAAGGCTTTATCCGAGATGGTAGCAACGTTGTACGATAAGAGTCTTGATGCTTTCAAACCACATGGATGGTATGTAAATTTCTATCCTTATTTTTATAAATCATGTTACTGGCAGTATCAACAAAATTTTAATCAATCGAGTTTTTTGATGATCCAAAAAAACTGGAACGACAGCTATTATTATCCGACTTACTATTATGACAGTCTTAATTGGTTTAATCTTACATATCATTATTATAATTACAAAGATGAAGATAAATTGTATTTAACAAAATCTGTGAAAAAGGAAAGATCTAAAAACGGTGATGGATTATTTGAAGCTGAAGAATCACCAATGGCAAGTGAAGCTATGGATGACAGTAAGGCTGATCAGAATATTTCGAAAGAGAAAAACAGACAGGAAGATATAACAGGGAATAATGATGCAGGTAAAAATGAAAAAGAAGTCCAGATAAGAAAAAATTTTAATGAAACTGCTTTCTTTTATCCAGAATTAAAAACAGATAAAAACGGAGAAATTATAATCTCTTTTAAAATACCAGAAGCATTAACCAAATGGAGAATGCTCGGGTTTGCACATACCAAAGATTTAAAATACGGATTTATTGAGAATGAACTGGTAACTCAAAAGGAGCTTATGATTACTCCCAATCCTCCGAGATTTTTTAGGGAAGATGATAAAATATTTTTCTCGGCAAAAATTAATAACTTAAGTGATAGAGATTTAAGCGGTGAAGTAATGCTTGAGTTATTTGATGCAATAACGATGAAGAGCATTAATAGTGAATTAAAAAATACCAATTATAAAAAACAATTTAAGGCTAAAAAAGGCGCAAGCGATGCTGTAAACTGGGAATTAAACATACCGATAGGTGTTCAGGCAATTACCTACAGGATCATCGCCAAGGCAAATGATTTTTCTGATGGTGAAGAAGCTATAATACCCGTATTAACTAATAGGATGCTTGTTACGGAGTCACTGCCTTTGCCTGTAAAAGGTAAGACAACAAAAAAATTTAACATGCAAAAACTGATTGATGCAAAAAAATCAAATTCATTGCAGCATGAAAGACTGACATTAGAGTTTGTTACCAATCCTACATGGTATGCAATACAGGCATTGCCATATTTAATAGAATATCCTTATGAATGCTCTGAGCAGGTATTCTCAAGATATTATGCAAACAGTATCGCATCACATATAGTTAATTCCAATCCCAGGATTAAGCAGGTTTTTGAAAAGTGGAAAAATACCGATGCACTGCTTTCAAATCTCCAGAAAAACGAAGAGTTAAAACAGGTGCTGCTTGAAGAAACACCGTGGGTTTATGAAGCGAAGAATGAAGAGCAACGCAAGAAAATGGTCGGGATACTTTTTGATCTGAATAACGTTGCCAAAGGGCTTAACAGTGCAATTAATAAATTGGCAAATATGCAATTACCTAACGGCGGATTCCCATGGTTTGCAGGGTTACCTGATGACAGGTATATAACACAGCATATAATATGCGGACTTGCAAGATTGCAGAAGATCGGTATTGAGTCTAGTTTAAATGATAACCGGATCAACAATATAGTCGACAGAGGATTATCATATCTGGATAAACGTATCGCTGAAGATTATGAATATTTAATAAAAAATAAATACAATTTAAAAAATGATAATATCTGGTATACTAAAATCCAGTATTTATATTTGAGAAGCTTTTTTATGAACAAGCCTATTCCTCAATGGACAAAAAAAGCATTCGATTATTATAAGGATCAGGCTATACATTACTGGCTAAATAAAAATAGATATATGCAGGGAATGATTGGTATTGCATTAAATCGTTATGGAGAAAAAAAAGTAGCTTTTGATATTATAAAATCATTAAAGGAAAATTCCATAATGAATGAGGAGATGGGCATGTACTGGAAGGATCTGTCAAATGGATATTACTGGTATGAGGCTCCAATAGAAACAGAGTCATTATTAATTGAGGCATTTAGTGAGATTGCGAATGACACAGAGTCTGTTGATAATATGAAGGTATGGCTGTTAAAGCAGAAACAGACACAGGATTGGAAAACTACCAAGGCTACAACGGATGCCTGCTACGCATTAATATTAACAGGCTCCGACTGGTTATCCAATAATAAATTACCTGAAATAACATTGGGCGATATTAAGATCGATCCAGATAATGATAAGAGCATTAAGGTAGAGTATGGCACAGGATATTTTAAAACTTCATGGGTAAAGGACAATATCAAAGAGAGTATGGGCAATGTAACCGTAATCAATAAGAATGATAATGTTGCATGGGGTGCATTGTACTGGCAATATTTTGAAAATCTCGATAAAATAACACCACATAAGACGCCATTAAAAATTGAAAAGAGATTATTCCTTGAAGTAAAGACCGATAAGGGTCCGGTATTAAAACCTATTAATGATAATAATACAATAAAAACTGGAGATTTAGTTAAGGTGAGAATTATTCTTACAGTAGACAGGGATATGGAGTATATACACATGAAGGATATGAGAGCTTCGGGTCTTGAACCGGTAAATGTAATTTCGACTTATAAATATCAGGGAGGACTATGGTATTATGAATCTACAAAAGATGCGAGTACCAATTTTTTCATCCCGTGGTTAAGTAAAGGCACTTATGTTTTTGAATATCCACTGAGAGCAAACAATAAAGGTAATTTTTCAAATGGTATAACAACGATACAATGCATGTATGCACCGGAGTTTTCATCGCATTCTGAAGGGATAAGGATTGAGATTAAATGATAGTTTTTATGATAATAAAGACCGGCTTAATCCGGTCTTTATTTGTATAATAATCTATATTTAATGGTTACGAACCATTGTACCACTTGAAAATGAGGGATTGCAAAAAAACGTTAAAGATCAATTATAAATATTGAATAATTCATAATTTTATTGTATTTATCTTATCTATTATTTATTAAATATAATTTTAAGGTTAGTTAATGAGAAAAATATTTTTTATTTTATTACTTTTACTTATAAATTTTTATATATTCTCTGATCAGACAGATGATAGAGTTAAAAATGATTCTGCTAAAAACAAAAAAGATTTTATTGTTAAATTTAGAGGCTCGATTTCATTTGTTGTTGATTATATGTTTGAGATAAGAGATGGAGTGCCGACATCAAATCATTTTCAGCCGGTAAATTATGTCCCATTAAATTATACTGATAAGGGTGATCCTGATAACAAACATCATACCGGGGATGGCAGGGTAATCGGTGGTACTTTCGGCGGTACACAGTTTGAACTTTATTTTGATTATAGTTTTATAATTCCTTTTTTAAGATTTGACAATCCTTTAACAAAAAATAATAACATCAAGTTTACATTGTTAAATCAATTAAGTCCTGTTACGCATAATGTAGGGTTTAGTGTTACATTAACGCCTGTAGCATTCCTAACGTTTCAGTCTGGTTTTTTGATTGGTTATGGATGGGACATTCCAAATTTTGCCGCAGGGTTTGGTATTAACGATCATGGCGTGATTAATAGACTAAGTTTTGCCGGACCGCAGATACAGGGATGGTTTAGCTCAACATTTCAGTTTGATCTTGCGTTCATATTACCAAAACAATTTCAAAGATGGACTCATATAGTTATGCTTGCAACACCTTCGATAAAATATCAGGGACTTTTAACGATTTCAGATTATCAGCCATATATGTATCAGGAATGCCCCGGAGAGAAAATGAATGGCTGGAAATTTGTATTTGAATATCTTACAGGATACAGATTTTATATTATTGAAGATGATACCGGTGAAAATGAACAATTTTTAAAAACACGGAATAAAAATTTTATAATTACAATTGGGATGTATGTCTGGTTGGATTATCTTAATATGACACATTACTATGATTCTCCAATGAAAAACGGCTGGGGCTCTGATTTTGCCTATGTAAACTTTGGACCAGCCATGCAGTTTGATCTGCCGAATAATTTTTATCTTAAGCTCTTTTTCTTTTTCCAAAATGACAAACAGTATACATCCGAGACTGTAGGTAACAGAGATTTCAGGGACAGAAAGTATGAAGACTGGTATGTATACTTTAAATGGCTGGGATTGTTTTTTGGCTGGAATTTTTAATAAATTTATCCGATAGATTTTGCCTTCTCAAGCGATTATATTAATGATAAAAATCAAAATTATAGTATTGACTGACGGCGCTCAATATGCAACGCAGGGCAGGTATTCCGTTTATGATTGCAGATTATTATCGGTAAAGACGGATTTTTAAATGGAGAATTATATGAGATTAAAATTTATTTTTGTATTAATAATACTTTCGTTTTACGGGACATTATTATTTGCCGATGAGGAATCAACTCCAGCAAAGACTAATTCATGAGCTTATGAATTTTCAATTGGCGGCGGGCTTAAGAGAGCATTTTCTTATAGTTTATTAAATGTTTCACTAAATGAATATAGTTATAGTGGTAGAATATGTGATTTTAATGCAGGTATTATATTACAGATATCTTTTATATATTATCTTAATAATAATTTTGGGATAGGATTTATCTATAAATTTGCTTATATCGCGCTTGGTTATATGCCTTCTGCTAACTATATTAGTTCTGGTATGTCATTTGATAATTATTTAAATATGTTTAATAAAATATGTAATAATGAAAAAAAGAAATTTTTATTACTGGAATATGGTTTATTAACAAGTTTTAAGAATATAATGATCAATGAGATTTCAAATAGTAGGTTTTATTTAGATCCCAATATTTTAATCGGGGTATGAAAAAAGATCTAGAGCTGACAGGTTTTTATTAGTATAGGCGGATTTTTTGATGTACATTTAATTTAATGAGATTTAATATTACACAATTTATTGAATATAATGAAGTTGTATTAAATATAGGCCTTGAAATCAGATGGAAATGCTGTTATTTCTCAGGTAATAAAGAGTAGTTACTATTTGTGATAATTGTTATTTAGAGTGCGTCCCAAAATTATCTTTTTTGATGACATAATCTAAAAC
>CAZHHK010000095.1:0-13232 GCA_964531405.1 uncultured Spirochaetales bacterium
ATTAAAGTCGACTCATCTCTGGTTTCAAGCCCTTTTAATTGCTCATAGTCGCTTTCTTTAATAGTGCATCTTTTAATTTTCGTAAAGCCAGCTTCCTTGAGTCTTCTCTCTAATTCTTCCCAGTCGTAGAGCCATTTATGCCCCCACCATCTAAAAGATATATTAATTAGTTCTGCTTTAGTTTGAATAAATTCAAGACCGAATTTTTTTATAGTCGGATTACTTTTCCAATCTGGATTATAATATTCTTTTACTGATGATTCGAGATCTGGCATTGCTATCCTGAGCACTCCACCGGGTTTTAAGACTCTTTTAAAATCTTTTAATGTTTTTAATCCTTCTTCTACGGTTAAATGCTCCAAAAAATGTTCGTTGTATATAAAATCAACACTGTTGTCAATAAAAGGCAACTGATTTCTTAGATCAAAATTAATATCCAACTTTTGTATATTATTGTCCGAATTATTATCTATGTTTATCCAGCCTTCAAAATAATTTGTACCGCATCCTATGTGTAATTTGATTTTATCTTTATTTTTTATTATACGTTTAATTTTATTTTTTACAAATTTTAACTTTACAAAATTTAAAATTTTAAAGCACATTTTTTTTATACGACGAAACATATCTGTCCTTTATTAAATCACTTTTTACCTATAAAAATATAGTCGTTTTCTATAAAAGTGGGTCTTACTGCTCCTACCCATTTGCCATGCCAACCGCTGTTGTCTCTTTCTTCTTCTATCACAAATGAATGAGCGCTGTTATGTATAAAATGAGGCATGGCATTTGATACAAAATAATTTTTTACTTCATAATATCCGTCATTCATAAGATTCGCCGGTATATGAAATACCGCTTTATGAAGACCTTTTTTTAAAGGTTTACTTTTTGTAGCAATATTAAAAATTATATTACCCGATACATCGGTTATTACCATGCTTACATTCATCGGGAAACCTTCCTCGAGATTCCAAAATTCCGTTGCTATATCAAATGGAGTATTTACGGTTAATTTATCGCCTTTAAATTTGACATAAGCCGCTTTTACTTTTATCTTATCTGTCCCAGGTGCATTCTCAAAATCCCAATTATTGTTTACTATGCCCGCTTCAGTCATTTCTTTAAGATATGTATCTACAATAAAATCAACTTCTCCCTGATATTTTATTCTGCCGTTTTCCAGCCATATTGCATAGTTGCATAAATTTTTAACAGCGGTCATATTATGACTTACAAAAAGCACCGTCCTCCCTTCTTCTCTGCTTACCTCGCTCATCTTGCCCATGCATTTTTTTTGAAATTCCGCATCTCCTACAGCCAATACTTCATCAACAATTAATATTTCCGGCTCTAAATGAGCGGCAATGGCAAAAGCGAGTCTGACATACATACCGCTGGAATATCTTTTTACTGGTGTATCAAGAAATTTTTCAACTCCCGAAAAGGCTACGATCTCATCAAATTTTTTCTTTATTTCTTTTCTCTTCATTCCAAGAATAGCACCGTTTAGATAGATGTTTTCTCTGCCAGTAAGCTCTGTATGAAATCCTGTACCTACTTCAAGAAGACTTGCAACTCGTCCATATATCTCTATTCGTCCGGTTGTAGGACATGTAACCCTGCTTAATATTTTAAGCAGGGTAGACTTACCAGCACCATTCTTGCCGATAATGCCTACTCTTTGTCCTTTTTTGATTTTAAAATTGATATCCTTTAACGCCCAAAATTCTTCTTTTTTTGATGAATTTTTATTTTTAAAAGCAGTTGGAATTCTTTTTATTAAATTAACCAGCTCTTCTCTTATAGTTTTATATCGTGTAACTTCATGACTTATGATATATTTTTTACCTATATTTTCTACATTGACTATTACATTAGACATACTTAATATACCTTAAATTATATCGGCAAAATTTTTTTCCATCCGTCTGAAAAAAAACAGTCCGATAATTAAAAATAAAAATGTTTCAATTATTAATAATAAAACAGACGGCAAATAAATTGTTGTCCTGCCGCCAGATACAGCCCATCTAAAGCCGTCGATTATCCCGACCATCGGATTAAGAGAATATAATAACTTGAAATTTGCAGGTATAATGGTACTGCTGTATGCTACTGGAGAGACATACATGCCGATTTGTACTAAAAAAGGGACAACATATCTAAAATCTCTGTATTTAATATTCAATGCGGCTATAAAAGTACTAACCCCATAAGTTACTAATATTGCGGCAATAAAAAAAATGGGGATAAATACGATCTGCCAACCAGGCTTAAGATTATAAAAAAAGATCATTATTATAAGTAAAACAAATGATATTAAAAAATCTATAATATTTACCAAGATCGGTGAAGCAGGTATAATCAATCTAGGGAAATAGACTTTTGATATTAGATTTGGATTAGATATCAAACTTTCTGAAATAGCAACAAACGAAGTCGCAAAAAAATTCCATGGCAACATTGCCGTAAATACTAAAAGCGGATAAGGCACACCATCACTTGGCAGTCTTGCTATCCGACCAAAAACCATTGTAAATATTAATGCTGTTAAAACGGGTCTAATAATAGCCCACAGTATACCGATAACAGTCTGTTTATATCTTACTGAAAAATCTCTCCATGCAAGGATAAATAATAACTCTCTATAATGCCAAAGATCTACCCAGTATCTACTGATTTTATTATTTGCCGAAATAACCGTCTTTTGTATCTTATTTTTGCTCATAATTTAAATTTATGATAGTCCTTATAAATGAATTGTTTATATCATTAATTTTAATTTTTGTAAATTAGTATTTCAGGCTATATAAAATTATTTTGTATCGCTATTTTAATTTATCATTAAATAAAGTTAAAAGTTGATTTTTAACTTTATTTATTATATAAAACATAATCAAGTTATGATAATGTGAGCTATTTATGAAAGGTATTATTTTAGCCGGCGGATCCGGTACAAGATTGTATCCTATTACAAAGGCTGTTTGCAAACAGCTTTTGCCGATTTATGACAAGCCTCTTATTTATTATCCCTTGTCCGTTTTGATGCTTGCCGGAATAAGAGAAATACTTATTATATCTACTCCTCAGGATATTGATAGATTTAAAGATCTTTTTGGCAATGGAGAAAAATTAGGTTTGAGTTTTTCATACAAAATACAAAATGCTCCAAACGGCATTGCCGAAGCTTTTATAATTGGCGAAGATTTTATAAATAATGAGCCGGTAGCTTTAGTATTGGGTGACAATATATTTTATGGTCAGGGTTTTACCAGTATGCTCACCAAAGCATATTTATTAAAAGAAGGAGCCATAATCTTTGCATATAAAGTCAAAGACCCGGAGAGATACGGCGTTGTAGAGTATGATAAAAATAATAAAGTATTATCAATAGAAGAAAAACCCCAAAAACCAAAATCTAGTTATGCAGTTGTCGGGCTTTACTTTTATGATAACACTGTAGTCGAAATAGCCAAGAGCATAAAGCCTTCTGCCAGAGGAGAATTAGAAATAACATCAGTAAATGAGATTTATCTAAAAAACAATAAATTAAAAGTCGAACTTTTAGGAAGAGGGTTTGCCTGGCTTGATACAGGGACATTCTCTTCTATGATTGATGCCAGCGAATATGTTAAAACAATCGAAGACAGGCAAGGTTTAAAAGTAGCCTGTATTGAAGAGATCGCATATTACAAGGGATTTATCGATAAAAACCAGCTTTTACGCCTTGCAGAACCTTTACGAAAATCAGGTTATGGCGAGTATTTAATAAAAATAATCGAGGAAGAAAACAATGCCTTTTAAATTTACAAGACTGGAAATACCCGATCTAATATTAATAGAACCAAAAATTTATTATGATGAGAGAGGCGCTTTTTTTGAAACTTACAAAGAAAGTGAATTTAAGCAAAACGGTATAGTTGAATCATTTTTACAGGATAACTATTCGATATCTAAAAAAGGCGTATTAAGAGGGCTGCACTATCAGATTAATCCTATGGCTCAAGGCAAGCTTGTCCGTGTCATAAAAGGCAAAGCATGGGATGTCGCTGTCGATATAAGAAAAAGTTCAAAAACTTATTTAAAATGGACAGCCGTAGAATTAAGCGAAGAAAATAAATTTGAACTTTATATACCAGCCGGGTTTGCTCATGGATTTGTCGCACTGGAAAACGATACTCATTTTGTTTATAAATGTACAAATGAATATTCTTCGATTCATGAAGCAGGCATTAGATGGGATGATGTTGATCTTAATATTCATTGGCCAGTTAAAAAGCCGATTATATCGGAAAAAGATTTGAAATTGCCTGATTTAAAAAATGCTAAATTTTTTGATTAAAAGGATTTTATTATGATTTGGCTTATTGGCAATAAAGGAATGCTCGGCAGAAAAGTTGAATTATTTTTGCAAAAAAATAAAATTGATTATTTATCGTCTGACCGTGAGATTGATATAACCGATAAAAATATTTTATCTGATTTTGTAAAAGATAAAAAAATATCATGGATTATAAACTGCGCGGCATATACTGCCGTAGATAAAGCGGAAGATGAAAAAGAGCTTGCATATAAATTAAATAGCGACGGTGCAGAGAATATAGCATATACAGCAAAACTAAAAAATGCAAAATTAATTCACATATCAACCGACTATGTTTATGATGGTTTTAAAAACACACCGTATGTTGAAACCGATAATACAAACCCACTAAGCACTTATGGTAAAAGCAAACTCGCCGGAGACGACAAAATAATAAATTTAATAAAAAATTATTTTATTATTCGTACATCATGGCTTTATGGAGAAAACGGTAAAAATTTTGTAACCACAATGATAAAGCTTATGAACGAAAAAGACAAGATATCTGTAGTAAATGATCAAAAAGGCTCTCCTACCTTCACAACTGATCTGGCTGATTTTATTATTCATCTAATTAATATAGATTCCAATAAATTTGGTATTTATAACTTTTCAAATGAAGGAGAGATTAGTTGGTTTGATTTTGCCTTAAAAATATATGAACTTGCTAAAAAAAAGGGGCTTATCACAAAAAATACTTTGATAGAGCCTATTCCAACCGATCAATATCCTACAAAAGCAATACGTCCTAAATACTCTGTTTTTTCAAAAGAAAAAATTAAAACAACTTTTGGATATAAAATAAGAAATTGGGAAGATGCTCTGGAAGAATTTATTATGAATATGGAGACTGCATGAAAAGAAAATTAAATAATATATTGGTTACTGGAGGAGCAGGGTTTATTGGCTCAAATTTTATACGATATATTTTTAAACAGCCCGATTTTAAAGGTAATATCATAAATTTAGACAAACTTACCTACGCAGGCAATTTGCAAAACGTTGAAGATATAAAAAAAGAATTTGAAGGTAAAAGATATTTTTTTGTACATGGTGATATCACAAATAGAGATATCGTACTGGAAACATTCAAAAAATTTAATATTGATACGATTGTTCATTTTGCAGCAGAATCCCATGTTGACCGATCTATTGAGGGACCAAAAGATTTTATAAATGTCAATATTATTGGTACATTTAATCTTTTGGAATGTGCAAGGGAAGTATGGGGTGGCAAAGACGATGTATTGTTTCATCATATTTCGACGGATGAAGTTTATGGCTCGCTTGGTAATACAGGATATTTTTATGAAACAACGCCATATTCGCCGAGAAGCCCCTATTCTGCAAGTAAGGCTGCAAGCGATCACCTTGTAAATGCATACTACCACACTTATAATTTACCGATCACAATGTCAAATTGTTCTAACAATTATGGTCCTTATCAATTTCCAGAAAAGTTAATACCCTTAATGATATTAAATATACTGGAAGAAAAAGATTTGCCTGTCTACGGCGATGGTAAAAATGTAAGAGACTGGCTGTTTGTTGATGATCATAACAGCGCTGTTTGGCTGATATTAAAAAATGGCATAACAGGCGAGTCATATAATATCGGCGGAGAAAATGAATGGCAGAATATAAAGCTTGTCAATGCGTTATGCGAAAAAATGGCAATTATTAAAGACAAGCCTGTAGATTATTATAAAAAGCTTATTAAATTTGTAAAAGACAGACCCGGGCATGATTTGCGGTATGCCATAAATTGTGATAAAATCAAAAAAGAGCTCAACTGGAAGCAATCGGTTACATTTGAAGACGGATTAGACATAACTATTAAATGGTATCTTAATAATAGTAATTGGATTGAAAACATTAAAAGCGGTGAATATAAAAACTGGATTGAACACAATTATCTAAAAAGATAAGTAGACAAATTGGGAAAATAATGAAACTTATATATATTAATTCAAATCCATGGGAAAATAAAAGTGCGGATATAATTCAATCTTTAAATACCGTGATGTCATTAAAAAAAATAGCGCATGTCATCTTTTTATCAAGCTGGGTAAGCAATAAACTCAAAAATCAATGCTATAAAATTTTCAGTATAGATAAAGACATTATTCAAAAACGAATTCCAGTAAAAATTATAATTAATAATATTTTATTAGAAAAGATAACAAGGCTTTTATTTTGTATCATTGCTCTTTTATATATTAAAACAAAAAAGGTAAAAATAGTTTATACGAGGGATTTTTCGTTTTTAGTTTTTTTATCAAAACTGCCCCTTTTTTTTAAAAAAAATTTAACAATATTTTTTGAAGCACATAAGATCTATCACAAAGTATCTAAAAAGGTTACATTTAAACAGGAGAGATCTGCTTTAAAAAAAGCAGATCTGTTTGTTGCAATTTCACAGGGAGTAAAAGAAGACCTTATAAATATTTTTAACATATCTAAAGAGAAAATACTTATATCACCAAGCGGAGTAAATTTATCTGTATTTTCTAAAAAAACTGCATCTAAAAATCATCTTAACATATATGGTATAAATAAAAAAGACAAAGTCGTTCTGTATAGCGGATCTTTTTTAGAATGGAAAGGCGTAGAATATTTAATTAAAGCATTTGAATTTATTGATTATAAGAATTGCAAATTATTGCTTGTTGGAGGAACCGGATGTGATCTATCACGAATAGATAAGCTGGTATCAACTTTAAATTATAAAAATATGATTAAAATTGTCCCGATGGTAAGTCAAACTGAGCTTATAAATATTATGTCTCTTTCCGATATAGCTGTATTGCCTAACAAGATTTCAACTATTGGAGAAAAATACACCTCGCCTATCAAATTATTTGAATATCTCGCAATGGGATTACCGATTATCGCATCACGACTGCCATCTATGACATCAATACTAAAAGAGAAGGAAAATGCACTCTTTTTTGAGCCGGAAAACAGTAAAGACCTTGCAAAAAAAATCATTAAATTATTAAATGACAATAAATTAAGAAAAGTAATGTCTAAAAATAATGTAACAAAGGCAAAAGAGTATTCGTGGGATAAAAGAGCAGAGAATATACTGTCTTTTATAAAAAATAATGCCAATTATTGATTTAACAAAAAAGGATATAAAATAATGAATTACAAAATAGGTATAGTTGTATTAAATTATTTGACTTATAATGATACAATAGAATGCGTTGAAAGTGCGCTTAAATTAAGCTATGATAACTATACAATAATCATTGTCGATAACGGTTCAAACAATGATTCTTTTAAAATATTGACAAAAAAATTTGCTAATATCAATAAAATTAAAATCATAAAAAATGAAAAAAATTTAGGTTTTGCAAAAGGTAATAATATCGGGATAGAATACGCTAGAAAACAGGAAAATTGTGATTTTGTTTTTTCAATAAACAATGACACTGTTTTTAATGACAAATCTATTTTATCAAAAATGACAGAAAAATATTCTCCCCAAATCGGCGTTTTAGGACCTAAAATAATCGGCATAGACAACAGAAATCAAAATCCATTGTGCAAAAAAGTTACATTCAAAAAGATAATAAAAGATATTTTAGAGTCATTCTTTTATATGATCATAGATATAAATACTTTTCATAATTCCATCTTTTATAAAAAATTCGTAAAACCTCTTGTTATGAAAAGAAGGAAAAACAGAATATTTTATCAGCATAACAATCCGGTGCTTCAAGGCGCCGCAATTATGTTTACTCCTTCATATTTTAAACATTATCAAGGCTTTTATCCAGGCACATTCTTGTTTTATGAAGAGTATATTCTCTCTATTTTGCTTAAAAAAAAAGGTCTCATCTCATTTTATGTTGACAATGCTGAAATCTTACATAAAGAAAGCATGTCAAGTAAAGAAAGCTTTAACAACAAATCTAAAATAAAATCAAAATACAGATTAAACAGCATTATGCACTGTATAAAAGTAATGTTTTTTGATTCGTCCAAGCACTAGCCTTTCGTACAATATTTACTCGGAGAATATTTTAAAATTAATAAATCCATTGGGGACAGAGCTAAAAATTTGCCGCTTATTCTTTTGAAACACTGGGATTTTAGGGGCTTTAATCCACTAAAATAGTGCTCTTACTTATGCAATGTGGGTAATTTCTATAATCATTATATTTTCATTTTAAAATGATTATGATAATATATATTAATAAATATATATAAAAAAGAGATCAAATTATGAAAAAAACAATAATATATATAATCCTTACTTTTTTACTTTTATCTTCATGTTCAAAAAAAATCGACATAAAACCTCTTGATAAAAAATTTTATATAGATAAAGATGACAATGATACCATCAATAAAGCAGTTGAGGTCACGATTCAACAAAATCCGATAGTAGGGTTTTTTAATAAAAAAGAAAATACGGGAGATAGGGATTATTATAAAGTAAGTTTTGCATTGAGAAATACTTCATACAAAATTGTTCAAACAGGAGTCCCAGGTATTGACTCCAAGCTAGAAATTTATCTGCCAAATGGTGATATATTGTTTAAAATTGACAGAAACGGCATAGGAGAAGCAGAAGTATTATCGGAGTATTATCCCAGCACCGATTATATAATCCTAATGACTGAAGCCAAGACAAGTTACAATGAAAAAGTACCATACATCATTAACTTTATCCCCAAGAATGAATCAGGGGTAAATG
This sequence comes from uncultured Spirochaetales bacterium, assembly GCA_964531405.1. Classification (GTDB taxonomy): domain Bacteria; phylum Spirochaetota; class GWE2-31-10; order GWE2-31-10; family JAFGQB01; genus CAZHHK01. Next base: position 9,075 of record CAZHHK010000095.1, read on the forward strand.
AAATCGAGCCAAATAACAATGAAGAAAATGCAATTGAAATAAGTATAGGCGATGAAAAAAAAGGATTATTATCTCCAGCCAATGACGTTGATTATTATAAAATAAAATACAACGACGGCGAAGCTAATAACTTCCTTGTTAAAATAGAGACTCTTTCAAATCTTGACATCAACTTTACGTTAATTAATAAAGAATCAAACTTGATAAAATATGTCAATAATTTCGGATGGGGCAGTAAGGAATTCTATTCATTCTTAAGCAAAAAAAAAGGTGATTATTATATCAAGGTATCCGGCAACACAAACCTAAACGATAGGAAAGATCCGTTGTATTACATAACAATCGAAAAACTGCCCGATGATCGGGATGGAGCAACTTTATACTACGAAGAAGAGTTTAATGATCTAAAGGATATGGCAACAGAATTAATCGATAATGCAGAGATAACTGGAATATTTTTCCCTGAAAAAGACGAAGACTGGTACAAATTCGAATTATATAAAAATCCGATCAGTGTGGATTTATCACTTTCAAGTATAAGAGGCATTGACCCGATTATAGAAATATATAACAGTGATGCAAAATTAATAAATACAATAAACAGTGGTAAAATAGACAGTGGAGAAAACGCATCCTTAAAAAATCTTAGTAAAGGAAGGTATTTCATAAGGTTATATAGTGAAAAAAAATCTATGCAAGAGTATAAACTCTTTTTTAATATAAGGTATAATTAAATGGCATTTATAATTGCATTTGCTATTATAATTTTTATAATTATTACCCTGTTCGTTTTCAGAATGTCCCTTTGGGGAAGTAAAAGAAAACTTAAAGAGGCAATGCGGCTTGAGGCTGCTGGAAAATACTTTGAAGCTATAAGCATATATGATTTTTTATTAAATGAAGGTCATCATGTCCCTGAATTAAGATGGAAAATTGCAAATATTTCTTTAAAAGTAAATAACATTGCAAGGGCGCAAAAAGAGTTGGCAATACTGCTTCAAACCGGAAACCTACCTGAAAATGTGACAATGCTAGAAGTCAGAAAGCTCATGGCTGACAGCTATCTAAAGCTTGGGAAAATGCAGGAGGCATTCCTTGATTATCTGGCTGTTGCAAAACTTGATCCTGAAAATCCAGAAGTCTTGTTTGAACTTGCAAAAATTTATGCAGGCCAGGGTTTACCTGGCAAGGCTGTCAGACTTTTTGAAAAATGCCTTAAATTAAATCCAAACGATTATGAGATAACGTATTATCTTGCCAGAGCATATCTTGATTTTGGCGATGCCGAAAAAGCCACGGAATTTCTTGAAAAAACTGCAAAATTAAGATTTTTTGACAACGGCAGGGTAAACTATTACCTTGGAATACTATATTTTTCCCAAAAAAAATACAACCTTGCAATACAGCATTTTTCACAAGTAATAAAATTACGACAAAACGATAACAGACTGTTATCTGAAGCACATCATTATATAGCTTTGTGCTACAAAGAAAGAGGACTGGTTGATGAAGCAGTAACAAATTTTGAAAAATCTCAAATTTATTCTGAATTATTGCCAAAAGATTTTCAAAATATAAAATCACTTTATAATCAAGGAGTTTTATTATATAAAAGTGGGCAATATCAAAAAGCACTTGAGATATTCTATAAAGTCAAAATGATAGATTACAGATATAAGGATGTAGATAAAATAATTAAAGAAATATCTTTAAAACTTAAAACCGGTGCAAAAATTCAAGAAAACATCATAAATTATATTAATGAAAATCCGCTTGTTAATATTTTAAAACGAGGATTATTATTATCAAAAACCAGATTTAATATAAATGCGATTGAATCAAAATCTAATTATATCTTTAAAAATATTGCTGAAGATTCTTATCAAACTAAAAATAATGTCAATTCTTCAACAACCAGCCATTCGTCAATTTTAATAAGCGATTTTAACAATATAGCCTCAAAAAGTTTTAAAGATATAGCGCGTAAGCTTGTAAATGTTATCGGATTTCAGATAAAATCCGAACCCAAATTTTTTCAGGATGAAGAATACATTGATGGTAATGCAATAAATTTTTATGGAGTACCAATAAAAAATCCAAAAGTCAAAAAAGATGTTTTAATTACGATAAGAAGATTTAAAGACGCTGTACCAGAACTCTCTGTTAGTCGTTTTATAGATTGGATGGAGGAAAAGAATATAGATCAGGGTATCTACATAGCTTCAAACTCTTTCAGCCCTCAAGCTCTAAAGGTAATAAGTACTTATCCAAAAGTTAAATTTATAGATAAAGTTGGGTTATCTCAAATACTAGGGAGAATAAAATGACTAAAAAAATTATAATTTTCGTATTACTTTTATCTATTATGGTATTGCTTTTTTTATTTTTATATCTAGTAGGGATCGGCAATTATTACGAATTTAAATTTATAAAAAGCTTAAATTGGCTTGATTTCTCCAATCTTGGAAAAGATTATCCTATAATATATTTTTTATATTTTATAACAATCACTATCTTTTTTATAATAGCTATTACAATTATGATCAATATGATTGTTGCTCTTAAGAATGAAAATCTTTCATTAACAACAATGAATATTGATGATTTATCCATAAAAAAAGAGAATGTTGAAAGTATGTCAACCTCTTTCGAAAAACTTGTTGAAAGCTTAAATAAAAATATAAACGCCATTAAAAATTATACCGAACTGATTGACACAGATCTAAATAAAGTTGACAAAACAAAAATCGAACAGAGCTTTCAGGAAGCCATAGACAGCATTTATCAGGATTTTTCTCAGATGTTTAATGATATCTCGCAATCCTCAACAATTTCAGAATTATTCGAAAAAATCATATACTGGGGTGTGTCTTTCTCAAAATCAAAACGAGGTTCATTGATGGTTGTTGATAAAAACAAAGAGCTCTATATTTATAAAACAATAGGCTGGAGTGAAGCTGAGAAAAAAAAGATCGACGAGATAAGAATCCCTCTAGGCACAGGCATTGCAGGTAAAGTTGCTTCGGAAAATAAAAGAATTTTTGTTACCAATATAGAAAATAACCCTGAATACGATTATAAATATAAAGAAAATTATCAAACAAAATCATTTATATCAATGCCGATAGTAGGCATAAATAAGGTCGTAGCAGTCTTAAACATTACAGAAAATCGAAATGGTCTGTATACTATGAATGACATGGAAATACTAAACATAATCACAAAACTTTCTTCAAAAATTTTTGAACTCATACAAATTAAAAAAAAGCTGCTTAAATAAATGGAGGCTTAGCATGAAAAAAAGTATTATACTTATTATTGCCTTAATATTATTTTATACAAATTTCAAATTGACTGAAACTAAAAATGATAAAAAAAATTTATTAATATTAAAGGAGGATCAAATGGTATTAACATCATCATCCTACTCTAATAATTCGGATATACCGGCAAAATATTGCAGACAGCAGGTAACCGATGGTCAAAATATATCACCGCATTTTAAATGGAGCGGTGCACCTCAAAACACCAAGTCTTTTGTATTAATAATTGTAGATCATCATCCCATAGCATCGGATTGGGTTCACTGGCTTGTTGTCAATATACCACCAAATGTAGATACAATACCTGAAGGAGCCAGTAAGACAGACAAAATGCCCCCAAAATCAAAAGAATTGATTAATACCTTTGGTTTCAGAGGTTATGACGGACCTCAACCTCCCAAAGGGACAGGCAAGCACAACTATGATGCGATTATTTATGCCTTAAGCATTCCGGATACAAATCTTAACGGCAAAATAAGTGAAGCCGAGCTTTTAAGAAAAATCGAACCATATATCCTTGACAGCGCACAACTAACAGGATATTTTGGAAGATAAAATTTTTAAGGACACAGCACTTAAAATAAGTTGTTACGAATTAACATTTACTATTTACTAATATAGGTATTTTATCACGGCAAAAAACAATTTTTTATTTTTCAATTGTTGTTATCGTTATAAACGTTTCGGCTTTTTCTTCTTTTTGAATGCTTTTCATGCCTCTTTTATTTATAATGAATTCTTTGTAATCACCTGACAGCACTTTGTATTCCTCACCATCAATGTTTGCCGTTACTGTCAAAAATTTATCCTGAGGTATTGTCGAAAAAAATATCTG
>CAZHHK010000096.1:0-13154 GCA_964531405.1 uncultured Spirochaetales bacterium
TTGTTTTAGATTATGTCATCAAAAAAGATAATTTTGGGACGCACTCTAAATAAAAAATATTTATTATTATATATATCCATGTTCCAAAATTGTATATTCTCATTAAGACTATGAGGTATTGGAATACTCTCAGTAATTATTTTTTTATTATAATCTATAAATAATAATGAATTTTTATATATATATTGTTCATCATCAACTAATTCTGACATTCTACAACATAATAAATTATTATTTCTAATTATATGCTCTTCATTAATAAACTGATTTACTGATAATAAATCATTATAATCAAGATAATTATAATCAATAACTTTATTTTTAAAATTAATATTAATAAATTTTCTTTCTATAATTCCTTTTTTTCTATTTTTAATTATAATTTCATTAACTATTACATTATATTGATCTTTAAATAACAATCCATAATCAATAAAATCTAGTGATATATTATTGCCAATAATAAATTTATCATTTTTTATATCATAATAATAGAGATTAATTATACAATTATCTTTATTTAATAAATAATCTTTTAGTGCAATTATTATTATTTTTTTTTCTTTTAAATAATCAACATAAATTTCATATTTTCTGTTATTTAAATTTTTATATTTTATACTAAATCCCAACTTATTTTTTTCAATAGAATATTTTTTGTTAAAAGAATCAATATATTCTACTTTCCTTTTTCCTTTATTTTCTGTTATAATTCGTACATCATTATTTTTGCAACAAATTATAAATAATATAACAACTAAAATTATTAATTTTTTCATTTCTTATTTCCATTCATATTCTTTAATATTAGTTTTATACGATTCCTCAATTGCATTAAAACTGTATCTATCTTTTAATTATAAAAAACTTCATGAAAAAATGTTGCAATACCATTATAACTCATAAAAGCAATTGTACCTTTTGGTACTAATGTTATCCCACTAGGATCTGCTATACTTTTTTTATAAAAAACTTCTATCAATTTAATATTCCTTAAATCAATTTCTTGATTTTTATATGTTTTTCCCAATATATTTAATAACTCAGCATACTCTTTAAAATTAAGATTTCTATAATTATTTACATCAACACCACCATAATATAAATACTGAATAAGCTGGAAATAAGCACTGCCATTATACAAGACATCACAATCCCTCTTATACAAACTATCCGTCTTCTTTCGCTTTTACCTTTGCTCCTTGTGCTTCTTCCGCCTGTGTTGTGGTTGTACTGCTTGTGCTATTATCACCCTCAGTCTGCCCTTGATATTTATTTTGATTCGATTCAAATCCTACATCAACTCCTAACCCTATCGTAAACTTATATTCTCCATTATACGATGCCTTTAACCCCTCAACATCTCCGTATGCCACACAATTAACTGCCGATGCCGCTTGCATAGATATATTGGAAAACGCATTACCCCCGGTAGCTCCCGCTGCTCCTACTCCACCTGCCGCTCCAGCAGAGCAACCTTCCAACCCCGTCGGATCAACGTAATTTATTGGATTCGCACTACAATACGCATAATGATTCAGTCCATCCATCGCCGGGTCAGGTGTGATAAATATCTCAGCCTTCAGGTCATAATACCTTGCGTTGTAGTAATATAGTCCGCTCTCCTTTTTCTCTTCAAACCACCCCTCTTTTTTCTTTTCCCCTTTTAAGCGGTAACGGTTTTGTATTGGGGAGACAAAGGACAAAGGGCTTGCTCATAACGAAAAGGCTTGCAGCCGGCATTAGCGATTTATGATATTCCTGAAAACTTGTTAATGTCGTACGCAGTACCCTTTTTTCGTTATTCGCACTTTTTAAAACCCTTGTCATCCTTTACATCTTTCGGACTCTGTTTCTTGCTGTATCATAAATGCCTGTTGAAACTATATCGACTCTATCATTTTTAATGTTTAGGTAGGCTATTTAGTTTTATCAACAAGATTAATCTTTTTCCATAATATACTTTTATGAGCTTCTTCTATCAAGCTATCTGCAAACTCTTTTAAACTCTTACCTTTATTTTCTTCATATAATTTATCTCGAATATCACGAGTCATTTTAACACAATCAAAACTTTTATTCTTCATCGTTTAATACCTCCATCGGTGAAAATATCTGCAAAGTTTTATATCCATTCTTTAAATTTACTGCATTAAATTGAATTATTCTATTAAAATTTACAATGTGTTTAAAATTCCAGCTTACCAGTAAATCAACTTGATATACTGTAGCGCAAGCAATATGTAGAGCGTCTTCGTAATAATTTTCTGTTACAATTTTATCTTTTATGTAGTTTTCAGCAAGTTCTTTGATTTCATCTGTAATACTGACAATCTCTAGTTTTTCTTCATAACTTTCAAAATCATTTTTCACAAAATCCGGTGCGCTTTCCAATTCTCTGATTGTAATTTCTGATACCACACCGATAATTTTATCATTTTTTAAATTTTCTAACAATCTAATAGAATGATCTTTAAACTCTTCATCAAATGAGCCACCAATTACTGATGTATCCAAATATATCTTTAATTTTTTCATTAAATTTTAACCCTGTAGCCTTTGGTTTTGTTGCTAGTCAACTTTGATTAAATATATCCATAGCAGACTGCTTGAAAGTTTTTGTTTTCGATAAATATTATCGCATAAATAAAAAAAATGACAAACAAAAACTTTCAAGCTTATTTAAAAAAACATGATGTGTAGATATACCCACAAAGCAAGCTGTAGTATAACTATACCCAATGCAAATTGAAAATTCTTATTTTCAATTTGCATTGGGTATATGTCACCTAGAGGGACCGTCCCTCCAGGGCAACTCGCGACTTTTATATCAGCAAGCTCCATGCCTCACAGCCGGCAACGATTTAATCCATCACTTAAAGGCGGGTTTGCGGTTGGTTATTTCACCAGCCTTAATAATAAACCTTAATTCCAGATTTCTTAAATCTCTCCTGTAATTCTTTATTCTTTTTTATTGGCTCTTTATCTATACCAATTGATTTTAAGTTTTTACATTCAAATATCCATTCGAAATTTTCTATTTGGTTAAAACTAATAGATATTTTTTCCAATTTCTCGGCCTTTGAAAGACAAGATGCATCTTTAATATTATTGTCAGTTAAATCAATTCTAACTAGTTTTTTTAAATTAGAAAAATCAGATATTACCTCTATTAAATTGCTTCCTGCTTCTAATATTTCTAAATTGACAAGATTTGATATTGGAGTCAAATCAGTTATATTATTACGACTTATATCTAAATATTTAAGTTTTGATAAATTTTCTATCGGTTTTATATCATTAATTTTGTTTAAAGTTATAGTTAAATGCTCTAAATTTATTAAATTTGTCAATGCAGATATGTCTGAAATTTCAGTATCAAATATAACAATGTATGTTAGCATAGATAAGTCTTTTATATAGCTTAAGTCATTAACCTTACATTGAGTAATACTAAGTTTTTTTAAATTGGTCATATATTCTATGCCTTTAATTGATTTTACCCGGCCAGAGATTGAAATATCAGTTATTTGTTTTAAATCTTCTACAGTTATATTATTCACTTCTTTATTTAAAGTTTTTCCAACTATTTCTTCGAAAACCTTATCATTAAATAACGATTCACCGAACATCATTGATGCAATTGTTATAACTAATATAAATAATAATATTTTTTTTAGTTTCATCTTAATATCCCCACATATGTTCTATTTCTTGATTTGTATATTTTGTATAAAAATTAGTTGTAGTAAAAAAATCCCATACTATTCTATTAGTATCTACAGAATGTACACCACAATCAGCAACTTGGGTACGAGCTGTTTTAATTCCCAAACTAAATAATACAGCATGTGTCCAGATTTCAAATGCCAATGAATGAACACTTATATTTATTTCTTCACCCCATTGAGTAAAATAATCCTGTTTTGCTCTTTCTGCTAATCCTAATGGATTTGAAAGTGCGGCTTTTAAGTTATCTTTATACTCATTACCTTTAAATTTTATTCTAATCCAATTATAATCTTTAACATTAATGTCAATAGACAATTTATTTAATCTATCAGCCCGGGCTTTTTGCATCTTTTGCTGCCATGTTGGTTTATTCATCGTTATTTGATTTTGTAAATCTTTTGCTGTTATATTTATATTCTTACTTAATTCATATGAAACTAATATCCCATACAAACCAAGATTTGCTAAGCCAATTGTTTTTGCCAAGTTTTGTTTTGCATTATATGTTGCCATACTCATATCAGCAATGCCATTTGTATAGTGAACAGGTCCGAATCTATCATCATAACCAACACCAGCTGCATTCATTGAGTTAGCGCAATCAGCAGCATTAGTGGAGCCTACTTTCCCTTTTCCATAACTAGGACTTGTTGGGTCACCACATGGTGCATTCCATCCACCATAATCACCACCGGGACCATTTCCAGACATTCCAACGCCAAAGCCACCAGGACCACCACTTGCATCAGAGCCTCTACCAAAACCACCTGCACCTCCTGGGCAGCCTTCCAACCCCGTCGGATCAATATAATTAATCGGATTACACTCCGCATACGCATAGTGATTCAGGCCCGACATCGTCGGATCAGGCGTGATAAATATTCCATCCTTGGGATCGTAATAACGAGCGTTGTAGTAGTACAACCCGCTCTCTTTGTCAAATTCCTGCCCATCCCACTGATTAGCACGGATTTTGTCTGAGTCGCACTGATTACGCACCGTTCTAATACATCTTGATATTTCTTCTATAACTTTGGTTTATTCTGTTATAATTGCTGGTATTGTCGTTTAATTTCGTGTCTCGATTATATTCCTTTTTTGCTTTTAATTTTTAATATAACGCAAACGACATCGCTTCTTTTTATTATACTCCGGTACTCGCGTTTGTCAACGACTTCGCAAGTTGCCTTTTGCTTTTACTAACAATAAATATTAATTCACATTCAATTTGGTTTAATATTTATTACAGGTAATACATTTATTCATTCGGCAATCCTTGACAAACACTGCGTTCCTCATTTGCTTATTTTTTTTGTAGTTGTTTGCTACATTTTATTCTATTTCACAGGAGATCATCCTATGACTAACAACAACATTTTATATCGTGAGCTTTCAAATACCATTATCGGTATTGCTATGAGAGTACACACTCGTCTTGGTGCTGGACTTCCAGAGCACTGTTACAGCAGAGCCATTGCTCTTGAGTTTGACGCCTGTAATATCCCTTACTCCAGAGAGTATAAGGTTAACGTTACATACAACGACGAGGTCGTAGGTCACTTAATACCCGACATAGTTGTTGACTCCAAGATTATCTTAGAATTTAAGTCTGACAACGAGATTTACCCACATCACATCTCACAGCTATTTTCCTACCTTCGTGTCACACATCTTCGTGTAGGATACGTCTTAAACTTCGGGCATAAAAGTTTGCAATTTAAAAGAGTCATCGTTTGATGGCTCTTTTAAATTGTTTTTAAATATGTCAAATAACATTATTCACAGCCAGCAAAGATTTAATCCATCACCTCAAAGTCGGGTGGGATTATTTTAGCACTATTGTTGTCTTCAAAATGATAGATTCCGTTTTTAAGATAGAAGTTATATCTGCCATTCCAAATCAATTTCATTTCTAATAGCAAAGTCTTTTATAGCATTTTCAAATTGAAAATCTAAATTATCAAAATTAATTTTTTTATTATTAATTAATTTGAAAATTATTATAAATTTAACTTCTGTAAATCCTCCTAATTTATAATAATGTGTATTAACTATTCTTTTTCTTAATATTTTTAAAATATCTTTATTATTTAACTTTTCTAAAACGATATTATTTTTATTATAAAAATAAACATTCTCATCATTTATTTTAATTTTACAACATTGGTTTTTGTTTTTATAAAAACCAAAAATAAAGATTGTTATTAAATTAATAACAATTAATAATATAAAATAAATCATTTTATTTTGCATTTTATAAATTAGGAATATACTTATAAAATCAAATATTATAACTATGTAAAATAATATAACTTGAAAATTATATTCATTTTTTATATAATATTTATTTTGAAATATTTTTTCCAAATTTTAACAATCCTTTTAAATAATTAATTAAAATGTTTTAGTAAATAACTTATATTTTTTATCATTAATAAAATAATTAGAAGAATACATAATAATATTATTATAATTAGAAATATTTTAGCATTGTTTTTTAAATTATACTTTTTATTATTTAGTAATAACCTTATAAAAACTACTATAAAATAAAAGCATATAAAAATTACTGCTATACCTAAAATAAACATATTTTTAAAATCCCTTTTAATTTATTTTTTTACTTTATTAACAGCATCCTCAAAATCAGAAAGTCCATTTGCATATGGTTGCATATCAGATGCCCATGTGCCTTTAATAATACTTCTAATATGATCTATTGGATCTAATGGATTAAATATATCATATCCAGCTAAACCAGTTGTTATTCTGCTCACTCCATCTGCAAACATAAATGGCATTCCAATGCCTATAGAAATTGCTAACGATGTTGCTAATGCAGGATTACTTGCTGCTATTAAACAAATAGTTAATATAACTACTGTAATTTCAATTACTCCAATAGCTACATTATCCCACACAATATTATGTTTATTTTCATTAGATATCATATTTAAATAATTAGTATAAGCCATTTTTGTTATATCTAGACTAATATTTTTGCCGTAAATAAATTCTTTTGTATATTCTTCCTTTGAAACTTTTGGATTTAACAAAACATTTAAATAGTTTTTTTGATTATTTATTCCTATTTTATTAATATCAAACCCAAATTTGCCAACAAAGTTCATTGCAAACAGTGATGTCTTTTCCTGTCCATCCAATAAATTTTTCATTATCATTTCATCTATAGTCATAAAATGAAATTGCTCATTTTCTTGACCTATTGCTACTGCTATTCCATTTACATATGCAAAATTATAACCGAATCTGCCATCATAACCAACACCAGCTGCATTCATTGAATTTGCACGTGCTGCCGCATTTTGTGATGCTGTCATATTTCCACTTTTTGAACTATCACTCATACTTCCTAATCCGGCGCCAGTTGGTCCGCCCCATCCGCTTGGTCCACCCCAACCCTCAAGTCCGGTAGGATCAACGTAAGTTATCGGATTAGCACTGCAATACGCATAGTGATTCAACCCATCCATCGCAGGGTCTGGCGTGATAAATATCCCAGCCTTGGGGTCATAGTATCTCGCGTTGTAGTAGTACAACCCGCTCTCTTTGTCAAATTCCTGCCCGGTGAATTTCCTTGTGATCTCGTTGGTTACGCTTGTTTCCGCGTCTTCCGTAATCCACTCTTCGCCATATGGAGTAAATAGATAGCCCTGTACTTTGTCGCCATTTATATCTGTCAGCATGCTCGTACTTCCGATATTATTCTGGGTGTAGTATAGCACATTTGTATAATTATTTTCAACTAAAGTTGCAATTAATACAAAAGAAAAAAGATATTACACAGTCTGGAATTTCTTTGCCCGGTATGGACAGGCTTTTGGATTTTTCATCATGGGAGGAATCCTTCAGGCTTCATTAAATCTTATTCTAATAAAGCCTTTTATTTTTTCACCATGAATTCACTTGACTTTTAAAACCATAAAAATTATATTTCTGAAAAATCGATTATGCCTATGGGGTACACATTAATATGAAAATAAAATATTTTTATTTTCTCTTTTTTACTTTTATAATAAATTCAATTATTGTTATTATAAATTATAAAGCCGGTTTTACATTTTTTTTAACCAACGCTTTACTTTTCAGCGGATTTTTAATTACCTATCTTTTTTTAGTGCTTGTAACGGTATATAATAAAGATATTGTACTAAGATTAAAAAACCCCATGCCTTTTATTGCGCCGGCTATAGTTTATTCATCAATAAGTATCCCGGAATTTTTCATTTTTAATTTCAAAAATCTAGATGAATTCATCTATTCTGTTGTATATTTTGTCATATCATTATTGATTTATATAGCAACGGTCGTTTATTTGATTAAAAATTTGAAAAAAGAATTAATAAAGAAAAAAATGCTATATGTTAAAAATACTGGCATAAAACCGACCAAAAAACTTTTGCTAATAAATCCTATAAACAAATCCAGTAAATCTGCTAATCTTTTTGGCAGTATCCCTCCAATGGGCTTAGGAATAATCGCAGGACTTACTCCTCCTGATTATGAAATAAAACTTATTGATGAAAATTTTTGCAACTTTAAATTTGAAGAAGCTGATATTGTCGGCATAACTGCCTTCACTTCGTCTGCAAACAGGGCGTATGAAATTGCATCTATTTATAAGAAGAAAAAAATACCTGTTATCATAGGAGGCGTACATGCAACAGTATGTCCTGATGAAGCAGTAAAATATGCTGATGCAGTCGTAATAGGCGAAGCGGAATACATCTGGAAAAATGTGTTAAAGGACGCAGAGAAAAAAAAGTTAAAAAAGAAGTATATCGGTAAACCAGTTGATAGTAAAGATTTTGTGATGCCACGCAGGGATTTATTTGACGATAGATATTTATTTGGCACGATACAGACATCAAGAGGTTGTCCTTTTAACTGCTCGTTTTGTGCCGTCTCAACGATTAATGGCAGGAAATACCGTCAGAGATCGGTTAACGACATACTCGATGAAATCGAGATGATCCCAAATGATTATTTTTTCTTTGTAGATGATAATATCCTGGGTTACGGCAAACAGTCTGAAAACAGAGCTGTAGAGCTGTTTAAAGGCATGGTGGAGCGTAAGATTAAAAAAGAATGGTTCTGTCAGTCTTCCGTAAATTTTGCTGCCAATGAAGAGGTGCTTTACTGGGCTCGCAAAAGCGGATGTAAGCTCGTATTCCTTGGACTTGAGTCCCCAAATCCCGATGAATTAAAAGGGATGAATAAATTTATAAACACCAAACTCGATTACGAAAAAGTTTTCTCGAATATCAACAGACATGGGATAGGCATAATAGGTGCATTCATATACGGATCAGATGACGAAACTATTGAAAGCATGAAATCAAAAACGGATTATATTTTAAGTCATAACATCGATGTTATAGAAGCAAAAGTATACACTCCACTTCCCGGCACACAATTATACAAGGAATTCAAAAAGAAAAAAAGATTATTATACACAAATTACCCCAAAGACTGGGACAAATACAATCTTACTCAGGCGACATTCAAAATGAAAAATATGACAAACGATGAGTTTGCCGAGAATATGAAGTTATGCGCAAGACGCATGTTGTCAAAATCCAATTTATTAGGGAAATTTTTTAAAACATTAAAAAATACTAAAAATCTCGGTACGGCTTTCTGGGCATTTAACTCGAATATGGCTTATGTTGTAACTCAGCAGCTTGAAGAAAGCAATCAATAATGCAGGTGAAACATGAAAGTTTTATTAATTAATTCAAATCAAAGCAAAAGTCCAATTCCGCTTGTGCCGATTGGATTATGCTACATAGCATCAACATTGGAAGAAAACAATCATGAAGTGAAACTACTCGATCTTTGTTTTTCAAAAAATACTGAAAAAGACATAAAAAAAACAATAGAAAATTTTAACCCAGGAATAATCGGTATAACAATACGCAATATCGACAATGCAAGCGGATTCAAAACTGATTTCTTGATTGAAAAAGTAAAAAATAACGTAACCGTTTACTGCAAAAAATATTTTAGCGGACCTATAGTTATAGGAGGCGCTGCCGTTGGAATAAACCCTGAAGAAATACTCGATTATACTGAGCTAGAATATGCAATATATGGGGATGGGGAATATGCATTTCTTGATTTTGTTAATGCCATCGAAAAAAATAAATCCATAAAAAAACTCAAAGGATTGATCTGGAGAAAAAACGGAAAAACAATGGTAAAAAACGAACAGTACATGCTAAAAAATCTTGACAAAATACCATTCGCAAGACCTTACAAATATTTAGATCTAACCATGTACAAATTATACAACACAACACTACAGATACAAACTAAACGCGGCTGTGCCTTAAAATGCTCCTATTGTTCATATAATAGTATAGAAGGTCATAATTACAGATACAGGAGTCCAGAATTAATCGCTAATGAGCTTGAAGATATGGTAAAAAACAGTAAAATCAAATGTTTTGAAATAGTAGACAGCATATTCAATATTCCTCTGGATCATGCAAAAAAAGTCCTGAAGGCAATAATAAAGAAAAAAATAAAATTTAATTCATTCAGCATGGTTATAAATCCTAAATTCGTAGACGAAGAATTTGCCGATCTTTTAAAGGAAGCAGGTACAACGGACGTGGGCATCGGGGCAGAGTCGGCTAATGACAAAGTTTTGAAACTGATGGGCAAAAATTTTAATAAAAAAGACATCATTAAAGCCGCTGAAATTTTTAAAAAGAAAAAAATTAACTCAAAACTCTGGTTTTTAATACTTGGTGCAGAGGGTGAGTCTTATGAAACGATACAGGATACTTTTAAAACAATAAATAGCCTTTCTTCCGTATCCGATGCAGTTTTTTTGGGTGTAGGTTTGAGAGTTTACAACGGGTCGCCGATTTCAAAAAGAGTTAAAAAATCATATCAGTCTGATGCAGAGAATAATTTTTTTAAACCATGCGGATACAAACCGGATGAAATTAGTCTTAAAGCAATAAAAATTTTATCGACAATTGCATTCTTCAAGTATCACAACTTCTTTATGTACGACATAAACGTTGCATTACCTATGTTTTTCAGACTGTTTTTAAAAATCGTATTCCCAAAATTCCCCCTCTGGAAAATTATGATACTGACAAAATTTTTAACAAAAATTCTTGGAATCAATTTTATCATGACAAAAATACTGGAATCCGCTTTTAACAAAGAAATTGCAAATTTTAAGACAACAAACAAATTGACTTAATGAATAAAATTAATTAAACTTAAACGCCAATATCACTCCAAATAACAGCCGGCTTAAGCCGGCTGTTATTTGGAGGCTGTATGAAGTATACATAAAAAGGACTAAATGTGAAAGATGATATTTATTTGAAAACCCCGTATTTCGCAATGGCCTACAATCATGATCCATCATGCATGGAAACCTATGCAAAACTCGGAATAAGTGAAATCTGGGCTGGTGTTTATATGCCCGGAAAATCGAATTTCGGATCAGGCAGGTTCCAGAAGACAAGTTTCGATAAAATAATAGATTACGACAATCTTGGCAAAGATTTTGAAAAGGCAAAATCACTCGGATTAAATTTGTCGTTTTTACTTAATCCTGCATGCAGCGGCAATGTCGAGTTTACAAAACAGGGCATGAAGGAAATAAAATTAATTGCTAGTTTTTTAAAAGACTACAAAGTAGATTACATAACCCTAGGGCAACCTTTTCTTGCTAAAGCATTTAAAAAATTAAGCCCTGATACAAAAATTAAATTATCAAGCCATTACAATTGTAATTCTATTGGCAAATTTAAATTCCTCCTTGATGACCTGGATATAGATATTGTAATAGTATCCCAATTTGCAAACAAAAATTTCAGGCTTTTAAAAAAAATCACACAGACATGGAATCCTGAACGATTTGAAATAATGTGCACTGTCCCCTGTATTATGGGCTGTCCGATCAGAAATTGGCATGCTCAATTTTATGGACATTCCACCTTGTTAGAAGACGAAGATTATATACCTCCTTATGTGCCATGTCTATCCGAAACGCATCATAACAAAAACATTGCGGTAAGCGCCATGTTTGTTCGTCGTGAAGATATTAAATATTATCAACGAATAGGAATAAATAAATTTAAGATCGGCGAAAGAAGAGATCCAACCGAAAGTAATATTAAATGCGCTGAATACTACACAAATGAAATATCTGATTATATTCCTTTTTTCAGAAAGTCAAAGGTATTGAATAAAATAAATCTCAAGGCTATGGATGGATTCTACGATTATTTTTTTGATGAAAAATGCGATGGCACAAAGTACAACTGCCATGACTGCAATCATTGTGATGAATACGCCGAGAAAGTTTTTACTCATACTAAAAAAGATATCGAAGAGCTGGGAATTCCTGAAACCAAAGAATATTTCAACAACATACTATTAAAAAAATGGCTGGATAAATTTGACGAAATTTAGGTTATTCTGCTTTTTCCAGAGCGTTTTCTGTAGTCTTTAAAAGTCCTTTACTGGAGTTGGTAGCGCCAGTTACACAATCTACCTGAAGAGACTGTTCATCTATAACCCTCTTTAAGACTTCTCTTGCTTTAATGCCATGATATGTATTTTGGGATTTCAAAATTTTAATATCCGTAACCTTGCCGTTTTTTACAGTGGCTTCAACTTCCCATTCGTAAGTAGAATAACTATAGCTGCCTTTATATTTCCCAGGATTTAAAGTTTTAAAATCAATATCTTTTATATCAAGGTACTGCAATTTACCATAAGGACTCGAGCTACATCCTGCAAGAAGCATAAAGAGTATAAATATTAAACATAAATTAATTTTCATAAAGCCCCCCGCTTATCAATTCTTACCAAGATTAATCATAAACCCACAGCTTAACGAAATATTATGTGCAACACCAAGGTAGGTCGCAGTGTAGCCAAGTTTTATTGTGAATGATTTAATAAGCACACCGATATAAATCCCTGCAAGCCATCCGATGCCGATATCCAGTAAGAATGCAACAAAAGACTTTTTAAAATCACCGATTATCATCTTAAAAAGCAATAATCCTCCGCTGAATGTAAAATCTGCTTTTGTGGTTAAATTAAGATCATTATCATAATACTTTACTGCCATTATAGTAAACAAACCGTTTATGCCAGCGCCAAGTCCGACATAATCATTTAAAAGGTAAAGGTAACCAACGCTCAAACCAGCATGACCACCGCAGTCCAAGAAATTAGTCATTGAAAACCCGCCGATAAAATCAGCGCAAACAAAATGCTTTTTAAAATAACCAATATTGCTATCTTGAGAATTAATGCGCATTGAAAAAATAAAAAATAGTATTAATATTATTATTTGTTTATTAATTTTTTGATGGCGTAACAAACTCGTGACCTCTCATACATCAAAGCCATTATAG
>CAZHHK010000097.1:0-13152 GCA_964531405.1 uncultured Spirochaetales bacterium
ATTAAATGGGAGAAAAAATTTAAGCTTTGGTATTGGAGTGATGGAGAAATATTGGAAAAAGAAATTTTTTAAAGAAATAAATTTTTATATTGATGTTATTTGTGATGGAAATCAGGATAGGATTTTTTCAAAAACTTTAAATAAGGAAAACATACAAGAACTTCAAAAATGGAATGATTATGAACTTGATATTGGTAAATATAATGGAAAAAAAATAACATTAGTTTTTTCAATTAAATCTCCAAATGAATCGTTAGATTATGTAGGCTTATGGAGTACCCTGATTATTAAATAAAATACCATTGACAACTATTTTTATTATTGTTATACAATCCAGGAGATTTTTTTTATTTTAATAAAAAAAATGTCAGGGTGTTTCTCAGCAAGCTTTCTTATTTCAATTTATTTCAGGTTTTAAAGTGAAAGCAATACAACGTATTAAGTTTATTTTTTTAATCTCATTTTTGCTTGCCTTATACCTTCCTGTCATAACGTTTGACTGGATATCTAAAGAATCCAAGGAAGAAAAAAGGAATTTAGCTAAATTACCGGTTCCATTTAAAAATAGGTTTCATCTAAATTTTAAATTCTTTTCTCAATTTGATAAATTTATAGGTGACAGATTTGGATTAAGAAAATATTTTGTCATGTTTAATGCAAATATTAAATACAAAATATTAAAAGTTAAAGGGACTAATTTTGTTTTGATAGGTAAAAAAGGCTGGTTGTACTGGTTGTACTATATGTCAAAAATTGACAATTTGAATAATATCGATGATTTTATGAAAAATAACTTATTGGATAAAAATAGTTTAGATAAGGCTGTAACCTCTCTAAAAAATCGAGCCCAGTGGTGTAAAAAAAACAATATAAAATTTATTTTCCTTATATGTCCGGAAAAACATTCTATTTACCCTGAGTACCTCCCTATAAAAAGACCCGAAGGTATTACCTTAAGAGAGCAATTTACAGCAGAGTTAGAGAAGAATGGCATTGATTATATAGATCCTACCTCGTACTTTTTAAAAATAAAAGGTGATACCCCTCTTTATTGTAAAACAGATTCTCACTGGAATAATCTTGGGGCGTATTATGCATCTTTGTTATTAATAGAAAAATTAAAGAAAGAATTCCCAAAAGTAACATTCCCTTCTTATGAATATGAAAGAAAAATAATAAAACAAAAAGGATGCGGCGATCTGTCAAAAATATTAGGCTTAGCAAGTTATGGGTATGATACAGACGTGATATTTTCATATAAAAACTCAAAATTGGAAAATTTTTATACTTCAAAGGAAACAGTAACACCTATTAATGATAGTAAGCTTGTAGACAGTATTATCAGTACTCCTAATAGTACAGGACTTAAAGCTGTAATATTTAGAGATTCTTTTTTTGAGGCATTAAGACCGTTTATTTATCCAATGTTTTCAAAAACATACGCAAGATGGAGGACAAATTCGATGATGGAAGAGGAAGATAAAGAGTTAATATTAAAAGAGAAGCCCGATATCATAATCCATGAAATGATAGAACGCCGTCTAATGAATTTTTGTGAAGACAAATATTTTTTTTATGAATAAAATTACAGATTTAAGTCTGATTTGTTGATTTTATAATTATTAAAATAAAAAATATTAAATTTAGGTATTATTTAGGAGATAAAAATTATGGTATTTAGTTCTGTAAGTTTTTTAGTATTTTTCCTGCCTTTAGTACTTTTAATCTATTATATATTACCAGTCCCTTTAAAATATAAAAACATAATTTTACTTTTTCCAAGTTTATTATTTTATGCATGGGGTGAACCCAGAAACATAATTTTAATGCTAATTTCAATAGTGATCAATTATGCTTTTGGTCTGCTTTTAGCTTATGGAGAAGAGAAAAAAATATATAACTTTAAGAAAATTATTTTAGCCATATCAGTTTTATTAAATATCTCTTTCCTTTTTTATTTTAAATATATAAATTTTACATTCAGCATAATCAATACTTTTCTTTCTTCTTTTAATATACCAAATTTCTCAATAAAAAGCATTGTACTCCCAATAGGAATATCTTTTTATACATTTCAAGCAATGTCTTACACAATTGATGTATATAGAGATAAAAGTCTTGTTCAAAAAAATATTTTAAATCTTGCTTTATATATATCATTTTTCCCTCAACTTATAGCAGGTCCTATAGTTAGATATCACGACATAAAAGAGCAACTGTCAAATCGTACTCATTCTATCGGACTTTTTGTGGAAGGCATAGAAAGGTTTATAGTTGGTCTTTCTAAAAAGATTTTAATAGCTAATATAATGGCAGAGGTTGCCGATGGTATTTTTTCGCTAAATGTTGAATCTGTCCCTTCCTATTATCTATTCATTGCAATTTTAGCATATACTTTTCAGATATATTATGATTTTTCAGGTTATTCAGATATGGCTATTGGATTAGGAAAAATGTTTGGATTTAAATTTTTAGAAAATTTTAATTATCCATATTCTGCAGGTACAGTTACAGAGTTCTGGAGAAGATGGCATATATCTTTATCTAGCTGGTTCAAAGATTACCTGTATATACCATTAGGTGGCAATAGAAAAGGCCCCCTACGAACTGCAATTAACCTTTTTATTGTATTTTTCACAACAGGATTATGGCACGGAGCTTCTTTTAATTTTATAATATGGGGATTATTCCACGGCTTTTTTCTTTCGATTGAAAAAGTAGCATCAAAATATCTTAAAATTAAAAAAAATATTTTTACAATTGTGCTATCCCATATATATACAATGGGAGTTGTGATGCTTCTCTGGGTATTATTCAGAAATGATATACAACAAAGTTTAAAAATAATTACAAAATTATTTATACCTAAAAGTGAAGTTCCAAATACTAATTTAGCTCTTTACCTTTTGGTTGATACACGGTTTTACATATTTTTAGCATTTGCTTTTATTTTTTCTTTCCCATGGTGGCAAAAAATTAATTTACTTAAAATAGAAACAGAGACTAAGCCAATTATTTTTAATTTGCTAAAATATTCAACTTTAATATTTTTATATATATTTTCTTTTATGAGTATATCAGACAATTCATACAACCCGTTTATATATTTTAGATTTTAAAGGAAAGAAAAAATGAATAAACTGAAAATTATTTTTTTATCTATATTTATTTCTATTTTATGTATACCTGTTATTTTTTTTGATTTTAAATCAGAAAAATCTTTACAAGAAAAAAAAATACTGGCAAAAATGCCAGCTCTATTTAACAAAGGCAGTCTCAGACCTAATTTTAAATTTTTTAAACAGTTTGATAAATATCTTGGAGATAGATTCGGACTTAGATCATTCCTTGTCTCCTTAAATGCTAATGTTAAGCATAATATTTTTAAAAAAATAGGAAATAAACAGGCATTAATCGGTAAAAACGGATGGCTTTACTACATTCCTCAAGAAGATGGTAAAAATCTTGATGATATAATGAAAATCAATTTACTTGATAAAAAGCAACTAGGCAAAGTAGTTACAGCAATACAAAACAGAACAAAATGGTGTGAAGAAAATAATATTAAGTTTATTATGCTTATTTGTCCAAATAAACATAATGTATATCCAGAAAATTTTCCTTATAAAATACTAGATGGCACTACTAAAAGAGAATAAATAACAGCAGAGTTACAAAAGCTTGGAGTTAATTTTATAGATCCAACAGAGTATCTTTTAAAAATGAAAAAAGATATTTCACTTTATCAGGAAAAGGATTCTCACTGGAATGGTCTTGGGGCATATTATACTTTTTTATTACTTAAAGAAAAAGTAGAAGAGTTGTTCCCAAAAGTAACAATCCCCTCTTATGACTTTGATATGAAAATAGAAAAGACATACGAAGGTGATCTTATAGCTATTTTAGGCTTTAATAAATATGGATATTCCATAGAGGTTGTTTTTACACCAAAAGGAATAAGTTGGAGCGATATTTTTACAGAAAAAATACTTCCTAAAAAAGTGGGTAGTAAACAGGATATGATTACAACATCTTCAAAAGGGGCGCCTATTAAAGCTGTTATCTTTAGAGATTCCTTTTTCATTCATTTAGAACCTTTTGTCTCCTCCTGTTTTTCAAACTTGTATTACAAATGGAAAATAATGGATGAAAGTGATAAAGAATTTATAATTAGAGAAAAACCAGACCTTGTAATTTTTGAAGTAATTGAAAGATGGTTACCTTCATTAGCAGAAGATGATAAAAAGTTTTAAACACAGATGCTTAATTTAGTTTTTTCTTAAAAGATAAAACAGAGTTTTTTTAAATACTTTCTTTAACCCTTTTGGCAGTTTAATTGCTCTAGCAATCCTCCAAAAAATCCGATCAAAATTTATAGTAATTGAAAGAGAGTTTAATTTTTTAAATTTAGTTAAAAATCTACTCTCTATCTGTTTTTCTGAAAGAGAAATTCTAAAATCATATCCTTCACTCCATGCAACATAAACAGGAAGCCTCTCTAATGCATGAGCAATTGTGCCATCAAAAGGTAGAGGCTCGTCAGGAAAAACCTCATCTTTTAGATTTAAATCAAAAATAGGTTGCAAAGCCTCAGGTCTATACCAAAACATATTACCATAAGGCATTATTGGGTCTTTTACTTTAGAAAGATCAATCCTTTTCTTTGTTAACATTCTTTCATAGAGGCTTATACATAATTTTTTATTATCACCCCAACCTATATTTTTATCTTCACTACAAAAATTTATAGGTATATCTGGTATTAGGATCCCTATTTTTTTATTATTTGCAAAAAGTTCTAAAACTACTGGCAAAGTCTCTAATAGTGAAGAAAAAATTTCTTTATTCCAAATTTTTACAGTTGCATTTTTTTTATGTTTACTTTTTTTAGTATGAAAATGGCCTACTAAATCGTAATTTGTCATCTTACTACTAATTTTAATCCATGGCAGAACATCTCTCCCCCTATTCTCATATACAATTATCTCTTTTACCCATGAATCAACTTCAAATATTTTTAATAGGTTAGCTATTTCTATTTTTTTGTCTTCACTATCAGTTGTAATAAAAAGATCAATTTTTGTATCTATTTTTTTAAAAGTTTTAAGATACTCTTTAAAAATATCTATATAAAATACATGTAAATGCATAGCCACTTTTATGGCATTTTCTTTTTTGCTATATAATTTGGATATAAAGCATAAAAAAGTTTTATCACATAATAATATAGAAGTGTTTGGAGGATAGCATTCACTAACATACTCCTCGATTAATTTTTTGTCATAATTCTTAAAAGTATTAAACAACCCATATAGCTCTAAAGGATTAATGTATTTATATAAAATATCCTTTATTCGTATAAAAATAGGTCCTTCTTCAAAAAACAACTTTTCAAAAGTTTTTGGGACATCTCCTGTAATAAAATAACTGGAAAAAGAATATGCCGCACAAGTATTATTATCTCTTAACAACATTTTAGCAAGTTTTGTCTCATGTTTTTTTGATTTTATACTCTTATTTATACAAAACTTTTCTTCCAAAAATTTTTTAAACTTTTCTGATTTTATTACTTTTTTATCAAAATGCATGAATGAACTTTCTGGTATATAATTAACTGTTCCATTTTTTTTTATGACTTTATCTCTTGCAAATGCTCCAAAAAAATTTATCTGTTTTTCTTCTACTTCTGTAAGTACCTTTTCAATATCAAATAGAGGGCCAAAACAGCTATTATCCATAAAAGCCATAAAGTCAAATTCTTCTATGACTTTGAAATTTAATTTCTCTAATGCTCTTTTCCACAAAGCAAAATTGGACTTACAATTTGTGTCCACTATTACTTCATTACAGATTTCCAAAACCTCTTTTTTTTCATGAGTATTTAACTCTCTATTTGATATAAATACTATTTTCTTAAACATAGGTTTAACTGCTTTTAAAGCATAAGTAACATATTCATGCAAAAAAGACTCTACTTTTGCATAGTACGCATATATTAGTAGCCTATTCATTATTACTTTTCCCTTTTTTTCTTTTATAAGGTAATTTTTCTTTTAATAATTTTAAAATTTTTCTTGGAAAAAAAACAAACTTTATAATCTTCCATTCTAATGTTTTTTTCAAATCTTTTATAGTTCTTTCCATTTCTGTTAGCTGGCGCTTATTAAAAGGATCAATTGATTTTGTAATCTGTTTTAAATCTTTATAAGTGAAATTCAACTCTTTTTCTAATAGCTCTTTTTCGTTTTTCATTAGATCAAAAAGAGTTACTGCAGCAAAAAGCTGATGAGACTCTGACAATTTAATAGCTTCTTGTGCTATGTAAAATGGTATTAATCTCTCATTAATTTTCATAGCTTTATATTGTGGGAAAACTTTTATAAATTCTCCTTTATCGTTTATTTTAAGATAATTTTTTAAAACCTCTACTAGTTCTATTGCTGCTCTAGACAAAACTTCAACTGTTGCTGCACTTGTATTTGACCCGTCCTTATGAATACGAAATAATGTCAATTTTTCCTGCAATATATATATTTCATGTTTTAAGCATAACCTTATCCAAAAATCAAAATCCGGTAACTGGGCAAAACGTGAATCATAAATTGCTTCATCATAACATTTTTTTCTTATCAAAAGAGATGGATGACAAAGACAGTTGCCTCTATAAAAAAAATAATTCAGCCATTCATGCCTAGTCCTATTAGGCTGATCAAATATTTTATAATAATGATGCTGAGAGTCATTAAATTTTTTACCATCGTCATCAATTAATTTAACATGAGAAAAAACAGCAGAATATTTAGGATTATTTTCAAGAAAATCTACCTGCTTCTCTAATTTTTTTGGATGCCAGTCATCATCAGAATGATGTATCGCAACATATTTAGATTTTATAGTTTTGAGTTTGCCGGTAAAAAAAGCAGTAGCCGAATTTACTTTACTCTGCTCAATCTTTATTCTTTTATCCTTAAGAGCATAAGATTTTATTATTTCATAGGAGTTATCAGTTGAACAATCGTCCCATATATTTAGTTCAAAATCTTTGAAAGTTTGATTTAACACACTTTCTATAGCTCTTGAAATAAATTTCTCATGATTATACGATGATAAAATAACACTGACTTTTGGCATCACTACCTCTTTGATTGACTTGCTATTGTTATAATTTTTTCGATATCCGCTTCTGATAAATCAGGATATAAAGGCAGGCATATTATTTCACTCGCTGTTTTTTCGGCTACAGGTAAATTTTCTTTTTTTGCCGATTTAAGTTTATTATAAGGCTCAAAATGTGAAATCAACGGATAAAAATACCTCCGCGTATTTATGTTGTGTTTTTTATATTTGTTATAAAGGTCATCCCGGGATATGCCGTATTTCTCTTTATCAATTAATACAGGAAAATAAGTATAAGATAGTTCACTATCCTTCGGCTCTGCTATAATGGTGATACCGTTAATATTTTTTAACACTTCTTTATATCTTTGCACAATCATTTTTCTTTTTTTTATATATTTATCGATATATTTTAACTGTAAAAGTCCCATTGCTGCCTGAAATTCGTTCATTTTGCCGTTTATACCAGGCATTATAACCGATGTTTCTCCTGCAAATCCGAAATTTTTAAGTTTATCGATCCGGTCTTTCATCTCTTCGGTATGCGATACTATCGCCCCGCCTTCAAATGTATTATATACCTTCGTTGCATGAAAACTCAATATTGACAGGTCTCCATAATCCAGTATGGATTTATTATTTATTTTATTCCCAAAGGCATGAGCAGCATCATATAACACTTTAAGATTATATTTTTTAGCTATCTTATCTATCTTTACCACATCGCATGGATTGCCGTAAACATGTACAGGGAGAATGCCGGTTGTTTTGGGCGTTATTGCCGCTTCTATCTTATCTGCATCGATGTTAAAAAAATCGGGTTCGATATCTACAAAAACAGGCTTTATATTATTCCACCAGAGAGAATGCGTTGTAGCAACAAAACTAAAAGGAGTTGTAATAACTTCTCCGCTTAAATTTAGAGCTTGTATAGCTGTTATCAAGGCTATTGTACCATTGCAAAAGAGAGATATATAATCGGTCTTTAGATATTGGCAAACTTTTTTTTCAAACTCTTTATGCAAAGGACCATTATTTGTTAAAATTTTATTATCCCATATTTTTTTTAAATACGGTATAAATTCATCAAGTGGAGGAAGAGCCGGTTGTGTTACAAAAATCGGTTTTTCTTTATTCATAATAGTAATCTTATCTAACATTTTTTTTAATCTTTTACAACTTTTTATTAAATATATCATTTATATAAGTGTAATTTCAGTTGGTTTATTACAAAAAGGTTAAAATAAAACCGCAGAGGGCAACAGAGACTTTTAAGAAACTATCAAAATTTTTATGACTTGTACCTGTTAGGGTGAAATATAAAAAATATAAATATAGAACTGATTTATGTGCTAAAAAAATTCAAATAATTATTGAAATTTACGTATTAATATAATATTATTACACGTAGAGGTATGTAATTATGAATACAAAATTAACATTATCTATAGATAAAAATATAATAAATAGCGCAAAGAAATATGCAAAAATACGACATAAAAGCATTTCTAAAATCGTTGAAAATTATTTGAAAAATATTTCGATAAATAATGAAGAAGAGGAATTAACACCTATTGTAAATGAATTAGCAGGAAGTATTAAAAGTAGTAATATTGATTTAAAAGATGAATATACTGATTATTTAATGAAGAAATATAAGTAATAAGGTAGTAATTTAAAATGGAAAAAGTTTTTATCGATACCGATATTATATTAGACTTAATAATGAAAAGAAAACCATATTATTTTCCTGCAGCAAAATTATTTAAATTAATAGAAAATAAAAAAATTTCCGGTCATGTTTCATCTTTGATATTTTCAAATTTATATTATATAATCCGAAAAAGTGAAGGCAATGAAAAAGCTAAAGACATCTTAAAGAAATTAAAATTATTAGTAAAAATAATATCAGTTAATGAAAAAATAATTGAACTTGGATTATCAAGTAACTTTAAAGATTTTGAAGATTCAATTCAATATTACGCTGCAATAGAAAATGGAATAAAAAATTTGATCACAAGAAATGTTGATGATTATAAAAAAGCTAAAATCAATGTGTTTACGGCAGAAGAATATATAAATTTGAATGGGTAAAAAAGTGGAGGGCTTGCATTTTGCCTTCGCGAGATACCCGGTTAACTGTCAATAAAATATTTTAATTTTAATTTTAATCTTTTTTATTTTAAATTTATTGTATATAGGCAATTTTTATGTTATTATTCGTCAGTATTTTTATGTATGGGAAGATGCTGGTGAATAAAAATAAAAAAATTTTAATATATGGCAATGGAGCCATGGCTAAAGTTCTTTATTCTTATTGCCGATCTTCATTTGATGTATGCGGATTTACGGTTGACGACCATTGTATAAAAGAACAATTTTTTTATGGATTGCCATTAATACCTTTCAGTAAAGTTCATGAAAAATTTAGTCCTAAAAAATACAGCATGATATCATCCATTGGATTTATTGAAATGAATGAACTTAGAGAAAGAAAATATCTGGAAGCAAAAGAAAAAGGATATAATTTTATAAGTTTTATTGACAGCTCAATAAGAATCCATAATGATGTTGAAATCCAGGATAATTGCATAATACTTGACTGTGTGTCAATCCATCCTGGTGTAAAAATTGGATCAGGTACATTCATTTCAAGCAATGTCAATATAGGGCATGATTGTAAAATAGAGCCTTATAACTGGATAAATTCAGGAGTGTCACTGGCTGGCGGCTGCCATGTAGGTAAAGGATGCTTTTTTGGAGTTAACTCTGCACTGGCAAATAAAGTTGAGCTTGGAGAAAGAAATTTTATTGGTGCCGGAACAGTAATTAACAAAAGTACAAAGAATGATGAAGTTTATATTTCTGAGCCAGGTCAATTATTTAAACTTAAAAGTAAGCAATTTCTAAAATTTGCAAATGTTATTTAGTGAGTTAAGACAGAAAATGAATTCAATAGCAAAAATTTTCTTTGAAAATGCAGCAAAAAATCCTGAAAAAATTGCAGTCTGGTGTGATGGAGAAATCATATCATATAGAGAACTAGCAGTTTTAGTAAAAAAATGGTCTAATTTATTAATTGATAATAATGTAAGATACGGTGATCATATAGGAGTTTTGCTTCCAAATAACATAGAGTTTGTCGCATTGATGCTTGTTGCCTCAAATATTGGTGTAGCAATAGTCCCGTTAAATCCAACTCTTCCCGCAAATGCTATTGAACATGCTTTTTACTCTGCTGATGTAAAGCATATTATAGGTATTTCAAGTTCGATGGAAACTTTAAGTCGTAAAAATTTAAAGGATGTAACCGGACTATGGCTTTGTATGGATGATGAGGCAGCAGATATAAAATTTTTTAAAAAATTAATTAAAAGTTATTCGGATAATGAAATAACAAATTTGAATATAACAGGGAACGAGACATTAATTCTTACAATGACTTCCGGCTCCACCGGAGAGCCCAAGCCAATAATTTTAACCCAAAAAAACAAGATTGACAGAGCTTTAGCAGCATGCAGCTTATACTCTGTAACAAGCCGTGATAATATCCTGGCGGCTACGCCACTGTATCATTCTCTGGCAGAAAGGCTCGTTTTAATGCCCCTCTTAATAGGAGCGACATCCATATTAATGCCAAGATTTTCCCCTTCAATGTGGTTAAAATGTGTTAAAGAACAAAAGGTTTCATTTACAATCGCTGTATCATCGCAATTAACCCAGTTAGTCGATTTTTTAACAAATTCTTCTTTACCGGAGATCAGCTCTTTAAGATGTATTGTATCTTCATCTGCACTTTTGGAAAATAATATTAAATCAAAATTACTAGAAAATTTAAAATGTGATTTCCATGAATGCTACGGAACATCCGAAATTGCAATTGCTACAAATTTAAATTTGATTGACTCTAAAACTAAACTTAAATCTGTAGGGAAAGCAATACCCAACGTTGATCTTAAAATACTTAAGGATGACGGCAGTTTTGCCAAACCAGGAGAAGCTGGTGAAATAATTTGTAAAACTCCAATGCTGTTTGGAGGATATTATAAGCTGCCAGAGCTTACCAAAAAAGCAATGTTTGGAGAATACTTTTGTACAGGTGATATCGGAAAACTTGATGATGATGGATTTTTAACGTTTATAGACAGAAAAAAAGATATTATAATAACAGGCGGAATAAACGTATATCCAAAAGACATAGAAACTGTTATAATGCAAATACCAAGCATTGAGGAATGCGCTGCCATTTCATTGCCTGATGAAAAACTGGGAGAGA
Organism: uncultured Spirochaetales bacterium; assembly: GCA_964531405.1. Classification (GTDB taxonomy): domain Bacteria; phylum Spirochaetota; class GWE2-31-10; order GWE2-31-10; family JAFGQB01; genus CAZHHK01. Next base: position 11,393 of record CAZHHK010000097.1, read on the forward strand.
TTGTTGCTGTTGCTCTTGTGGCAAAAAAATCCTGCGAAATAGATTTGAGAAAGGTAAAATTTCATTGTGCCTCTAATTTAGCAGATTTTCAACAGCCCAGAAAATACTTTATAATAAATAAATTGCCAAGAAACAATATGGGTAAACTGACCAAACACGCTCTTGTCCAACAACTTATACAATAAAAGCAAAGGAATCATGATATGGAAAATATAAAAAAACCACTATCCTTGGGTTTTATCGGTGGTGCAACTGATTCTGCGGTAGGATATGTTCATTTTGCAGCGTCAATGCTTGATAAAAAATTTATACTTGAATCCGGATGTTTTAGCAGAGATGAAAAAATAAATAAAGAAAGTGCAAAAATTTACGGCGTCCCGGAAGATAAATTATATTCAACATGGCAGGAAATGGTTGTTAATGAAAAAAATAATCTTGATGCTGTTGTTATTTTAACTCCAACTCCGTCACATACAGAAATAGTTAAAAGCTGTTTGTCTGCAAAAATTCCTGTAATCTGTGAAAAAGCTCTTACAACGAGCTCGCTAGAAGCCCAAGAGATAAAAAATATCAGGGATAATAACAAAGGATTTTTAGCTGTAACATATAATTATTCAGGCTATCCAATGGTAAGAGAATTACGCAGCATGATAAAAAAAGGCGAGCTTGGAAAAATTCTTCATTTTCAGGCAGAAATGCCTCAAGAAGGATTTATTAGAATCGATGCAAACGGGAATAAACCCCAACCTCAAACATGGCGCCTTTCGGACGGGAAAATACCGACTATTTACCTGGACCTTGCAGTACATCTGCATGAATTGATATATTATGTTACTGGAGAAAAACCGGTCAGTGTTATTGCCGATCAAGATAGTGATGGCTGGTTTAAAAATATAATTGATAATGTAAGTTGTTTATGCAGATACACAAACAATATTCAGGGACATTACTGGTTTTCAAAATCGGCTTTAGGCTACAGAAACGGCTTAAAATTGAGAATTTTTGGAGCAAAAGCATCAGCCGAATGGTTTCAGATGAATCCGGAAGAGTTATTAATCTCTTATGTTGATGGGCGAAGACAAATTTTAGACAGGGCTTCATCTGTTAATATAGCCAATCAGCAAAAATACACAAGATTTAAAGCAGGACATCCGGCGGGTTTTATTGAGGCTTTTGCAAATCTTTATTCTGATATTGCTGAAGCATTGGTTTATTATAAAACAAACGGCATAATGCAATCAAATGAAGTATTCAGTGTTGAGCTTGCACTTGAAGGATTAATAATGCTTGAAGCCATGGTTGAATCATCTCATACTAAAACCTGGCAGCAGGTTAAATTGAATAAATAAAACATCAAAAGGATAATCTATGTCTGAAGAAATAAAACAGTTTATAATAAAATATATATCCAAAAAAGGCAAATTGCCTGAAAATATAAATATTGATGAATTTAACTATATAGATACGGGATACATTGATTCTATGGGAATTTTAAAATTTATAACTGAAATTGAACAAAAATTTGATATTCAAATTGATGATAATGATATATTATTGCCCGACTTTAAAAAAATCGGCGGGTTGGTAAGAATAATTGAAAAAAAGAGGATGTATAAATAATTATGAATATCATAACAAGCAGCGAGTATAAAATTGATTCAAGTACTGAAAAAATAGTCGCAGATTTTTTATCTTTAAAAGCCGATGGAAAAAGATTTGCATTTGGAAGAAATGAACACTCAGAATCTCTTATAAAAAAT
>CAZHHK010000098.1:0-13140 GCA_964531405.1 uncultured Spirochaetales bacterium
AATATTAATATAATAATTAATTAAATTAATATTTTTTATCAATTATATTTGATTAAGAATGATATTTATTATTATAATATACTAAAGAATTGCTGAAAAAATGGATAATTATTTACAATTGAAATACCTTAAAGGTATATATTAAAATCAGATTAAGGACAAAAAAATATCAAATGAATTATAATGTTGATGATCGCATATATAAAACAGGCATTTCGATATTATTCGGCTTATCTTCTTTAATAATAGACTTTTTCCCCATAAAAATTTCTTTTAGTGAATTCAATCTATATATATTCTTAGGTTTGATTTTCCCAATGATAGTCGCTATGTCATGGGGGACAATATATGGCTTAATCTCTATTTCTTTTGACATCATACCAATAATTTATATTTACCATGATATTTCGCTTATCTTATTATTCATGCCTGTATCTGTAATCTGGATAGCTTATCATGGGTATATTGCATCTATTTATAGAAAAAATAAAAGTCTGTTTTTCACACCTTACATTGCAGAGATTTTTTTCAGATTTATTGCTATCATCTCCATTTATATTATACTTTTATTAATATCACAGGTAATGATTTTATTAAATAAAGGCAATCTAATTCAATTAATTAATATATTTTCCTCTAATATAGTAAAAACAATATTCAATTCTTTTATCATTATCATAATCTCAGATATTTTGTTAAAAATACCTTTTGTTAAAAAAATATTCAAAATAGATAATATATATCAATTAACCTTGCCAAAAAGTATAATAATAATCACCTTTGTTTCAGGCATACTTTTCTGGCTGGTAGACAGTATTGTTGATTATTTATTCATATACTACCAAAATAATTCAATCTATGATGTTATTATTTTAAATAATTTTTCGTTATTTGAATCATACAAAAGAATTTTTATTATTATTATTATATATACAGCAGGATTTATAATATCACTGACTGTACAACAATATAAAAGTGCACAAGAAAATTACAAAAATATTTTAAATAAAATGTATGACGGTTTTGCTGTAATGAGTAAAACCGGGCTATTGACTTTTGTGAATGACAGCCTTTGTAAAATGCTAGAATATAATAGCAGTGAATTACTCAATAAAAGCATACTGGATTTTTTAGATGATAAAAATAAAAGCATCCTTATGGATCAAATCAAACTTAGAAGATTGGGCGAAGTAAAACCCTATGAAATAATTTTTGAAACAAAAAACAACAAAAAGATAACAACGCTTGTTACTCCGCAGCTTTTATTTGACAGTAAAGACAAATTCATAGAAAGTTTTGCTGTTATTCGAAATATTACTGATATAAAAATTTCAGAGGAACAGCTTAAAGAGAGTGAAGAAAAATTTAGATATCTGGCGGATCAGTCTCCAAGCATGATTTTGATTTATAATGACAGAAAAATTTTTTATGTAAACAACAAAGTTATCGAAGAAACAGGTTATAGTTATGATGAATTAACCTCTGATCATTTTAACTTTTTTGATTTATTAACTGAAGAAAACAGAGCAATTGCAAAGGAAAATATCAGATTAAGATTGCAGGGAAAAATCCTTGAGCCTGTTGAGTATAAAATGCTTACCAAGCAAGGCAAAATCATTGATATAATAGTAACAGCCAAAACTATGAATTATAAAAATGAAAATGTAATAATCGGCGTGTTTACAGATATTACTGAAAGAAAAAAAATAGAAAAAGAATTAAAGGAAAGTGAAGAAAAATTTAGGATACTCGCAGAAAAATCTCCCAATGTAATATTTATAGTAACAAGAAATAAAATATTATACGTTAATAATATGTTTGTCGAATTGCTTGGCTACTCAAAAAAAGAAGTTTATTCCTCCGGATTTAATATATTTAAATTGTTTCCAAATGAATCTTATAACGAATATAAAAAAAATTTTTTAGGAAGGTTTGATGAAAATTCAGAAAACTTTGAATCCGTTGAATATAAACTAATTAATAAAAATGGTAAAATCCTTTACGCTTTAATTTCATCTCAAGTCATTAAATTTAATAACATTGATGCAGTACTCTATGTTGCAACAGACATTACGGAAAGAAAAAAAATGGAGATGGCAATTAAGGAAAGTGACGAAAAATTTAGGACACTCGCCGAAGAATCCCCAAATATCATATTTATAAATAAGAATAATAAAATTGTGTATATAAATAAAAAATGCGAAGAATTATTAGGTTATACGCGTGATGAAATATATTCACCTGATTTTGATTTTTTAAAATTATTCACAAAAGAATCAGCAGACCGAGTGAAAAAAAATATTGAGCTAAGAAATCAAGGATTTGACATTCCCACAACTAATTATTCTACTGTAAGCAAAACTGGCAAAGTCAACGAAAATATCGTTACAACAAAATTAATAAATTATGAAGGAGACAAAGCACTTCTCGGGATAGTCACAGACATAAATAATATAACGATTGCTTTAGATGAATTAAAAAAGAGTGAAGAGAGATACAAAACCATAACAAACGCTATAACAGATTATATTTACAGAGTAAAAATAAAAAACAATCAAGTAATAGAAACCACACATGGTCCTGCATGTCATGCAATTACAGGCTATACTCCTGAAGAATTTAATAAAGATAAATATCTTTGGTTTCGTATGGTACATGACGATGACAGAGATCTAGTTAATAAACAAATTGAAAACTTAATAAAAGGCGAAAAAGTCCAGCCTATAGAGCACAGAATAATAAATAAAGCCGGACAAGTTAAATGGATAAAAAATTCCATAGTGCCTTTTTATGACAATGAAGGTAAATTATTTGCGTATGACGGCATTATTCATGATATAACGGATAAAAAAAATGCCGAATCAGAGAAAGAAAAACTTAATGAAGCTCTGATAAATATAAACGCCGAACTCGAAAACCTTGTTTATGTAACATCCCACGATCTTCGATCTCCATTAATCAACATCCAGGGATTCTCAAGAGAATTGGAAAAAAGCCTGAAAAGTTTACTGGAGTTATATGAAAAAAATGAAGACATTGAAAGCAACAGAAATAAAATCGAAGATATAATAAACAAAGAAATAAACGCGTATTTCAATTATATAGATATAAGCGTAAAAAAAATGGATCAATTATTATCCAGTCTGTTAAAGTATTCAAGGGTAAATAAAGCAAATCTTGAAATAACAAAAATAAATATGAATGAAGTGATTAATAGCATTATTGAAAATATGAAATATATGATTCAAACACAAGATATAATAATAAAAGTCGATAACTTACCAGATTGCATGGGAGATATAAATCAATTAAGCCAAGCATTCAGCAATTTAATAGATAATTCAATAAAATATAAGGATCCTTCAAGACAATGCATAATACATATCTACGGTTACACAAAAAATAATGAGTCGATTTACTGTATAAAAGACAATGGTATAGGCATCGAAGCTATTCATCAAAAAAGAATATTTGATATTTTTTTTAGATCACACAGAAATCAAAATATGAGCGGAGAAGGCTTAGGGCTTACAATAGTCTTAAAAATAATCAATAAGCATAAAGGCAAGATATGGCTTGAATCAGAGCCAAATGTTGGAACCACTTTTTTTATTTCTTTACCATCTTTTCTCTAAGTGATATTTTTTTGTAAATATTTTTCCAATGAATAGTATATTTTTTCAAATTATAATATAGTAAATGAAGAATTACTTTTATTAAGTTATATTAATTGTCAATTTTTTTGTATTAAAAAAATTGGAATAATGGAGTAAATAATGGGCAAAATTATAGGAACATTCATTGGAATAATTTTTGGTCCTCTTGGGATGATAATAGGCTTTATACTGGGTGCTATTTTTGATTCACAGTTTAAATTTAATTTTTATACCAACACCGGCGATTTCGGATGGTTTTTTGATGGAGAAAATGATGCTAACTCATTATTTAGAAGGGTATTCCCGTTATTTGCAAGTGAAATAGTAAAAGCCGGAGGTGTGACAAAAGTAAAAGTATTGACAGTCAAAAATCTCTCAATACAACTATTCGGTAAAACCCATGCATCATTTATCATGAAAGAATTCAAACGGCTTGTTGAAGAAGAATATTCTCCGTTTATGATTGAAGAAGCATGTGAAGGAATATATTATACAATTGCTCCACAATCCAAAATTTATATAATATCAATTTTATATACGATAATTAAAGCCGACAATGAATTCAAAAAAGAGGAAATGAATGTTTTACGAAAGATAGCATTAGGCATAGGACTATCAAGTTATGAATTTGATAGTATTACAGGAGGATTTAGCAACAGTAATTCAAATTATGACGGTTATAAAAATTTTAATACTCATACTATGCAGAGAATCGATCCATACAAAGTCCTGAATATATCAAAAAGCGCAAGCGATGATGAAATCAAAAAACAGTATTATGCATTGTGCAAAAAATACCATCCAGATGTAACTAGCCACCTTAATGAAAAAGAAAAAAAAGAAAGTGAATTAAAAATGAAACAAATAATAAGCGCATATGAAACAATAAAAAAAGAAAGAAATATTAAATAATCACATATTCTTTAAAAGTAATTTAACTACAGACAATGACTTTTTATTTACGTCATATATTGCCGTAGCGTTTATATCAAAAAATATTTTATTATCTTCAATGGCTCTTATATTAAATACAGGATCAATCTCAAATGATAAGACAGAAACATCCCATTTAGATTTATCAAAGCTCATTGATAATCTCATATTGTTAAAATAAATAAATATATCCATCATCGATTTTATTGATACAATACCGTCCTTTGTCGTATAACTTTCTATAAGATTACCCTGTGTCTTTAAAGAGCCATATATGATAGTATTTTCCGGAACATATAATACCGTTTTTGTTAAATCAATGTTAATTAATTTTTCATTTTTATCACTGAATATCATCCCTTTTTTTAACACGGCATAATTTTTATCTTTACTTATTGTAACTTTGATAGGATTATCCCCGAGACTGAATGCCATTTTATAATTGACCGAAAGCCTCAAATTATCATCATAAACAGGGTTAAATGTATAATTATTTTTTATTGCTTCGATATTCTTTTTTGCATCACTTTTTGTAGAATACCAGTTAATTTTGTCAAATGAAATTACCATTTCCTTATTTTCATTAGTAATATAAAGTGATTTATTTATCTTAATCTGATTATTCTTCAAAGTATAAGCAATAGTTGTTTCATCAGGCACTGCTTCCTGACTGTTTATTGTGATAAGAGACCCATTTTTAAAAACAAATAATGCGTTAAAATTATCCATTATGTTTTTAAAATAATCTCTCTGTTTTGATTTATCATCTCTTATATCATCTAATCTTACAAGTTGATCATAAATAAACTTCAGCAAATTTACTTCTTGAGTTCCTTCTGGAGGCTGTCCGCAACTTATCAAAAAGATCACCATAATCAGGGAAAAGATTATTTTTTTTATCATATTGACTCCTCCTTCTCATGCCTAAAATTAAAAGCATTCATTAATATTAACTCAAGATTCATTAATTAAAAAGGAAAATATATATTTTTTTACTAATACTATACCTTTATATAAAAAATTTAGGTTATCGATTAAGTTTTTTGCATAAATTAATATAATTCTTTCTCATCATCATCCTGATATGATTGATCATCTTTATTCAATAATCCATCATCGCTTTCATCATCTAACAAATTATTATTCTTTGCTTCAGGATTATCTTGCTCAACCTCTTTTATCTTTTTATTTTCCCAAAATCCTTCATTAAAATTATGATCCAGACTATAATAAAATTCTTTTAAAATTTTAAACTTTTTCTTAATTATAGGATAATTTAAGGCTCTTTTATAAAAATCTTCCCTGTCGCTTACTGCATATTCAAACATAGTTGCAACATCCTCGATAAAATCACTTTTTGAATATTCACTTACAAAACCTTGACTAAAACAGACAGTTGATCGTTCAGTATTTGAATGCCCTTTTCGAATGGCATCAATCCCTCCTTTGCCGTATTCAAATCCCATGATATTGCAGTCGATCCATTTTTTCTTTGGAAAATCATTCCAAAAGACTAACAAATGATTAAATTCATGATTAAAGGTACTGACTATCCATTCTAGCCTCGTATCTTTTTTTATAGCAAGAATAATACTGTGATTCTCATATATTGCTGTACCTCCGTATTCTATATCATAAAAATAAATAGTTTCACATAAACCTATTGAATAAAGATTTTTTTTAAGAAATTGTTTCGGATATTTTTTTAAAGAAAGTCTAAGAATATTTAATGCGGATTTCAAATACTTTTCATTTAACAAAACGGCTTTACAACTGACAGGAGCATAAAACCATACTTTCGGAATAACCTTTTTATAATCAACAACAATTTTGACGCCAAATTCTTTATAAAATTCATCTATTAATTTTTTTGACTCTTCGCTGATACTGCTAGAATTATCCTGATTTCCATATATATGGTAATTTTGCAGAATAATAGAGATGATAAGACAGATAATGATTATTAATTTTTTCATCATGAATATAGATTATTTAATAAATTCGTTGTTGTCAAATTAATTATTGACAGAAATAAATAAATAAAATAAACAGCTTATATGAATACTGATATAAAATCAATCGTTAAAGAATCATTGCCGGATAAAAATAAATATCTTTATGGCTTTGCTGATTTTACAGGTCTGGTAAAAGAGAAATATTACCCTTATGCAATATCGATTGCAAGAAAACTTGATGATGAGATAATCGACAAAATAATCGATGGTCCGAATCTTGAATACTATAATTATTATCAGAAAATTAATACCGAATTAAATATTACCATTGAGAATATTTCAAAAAAACTTAAAGATAATAATATTAATCATAAGTTAATAAAACCGACTGCTCATGATGAAGAGCTGGAAAAGGATTATTTTGAAACACTGAATTTTAGATTTTCTCATAAAATGGCTGCAACACAGGCAGGGCTAGGCTGGATCGGTAAAACCGATTTGTTTATTTCATATAAATTTGGTCCCAGAGTGCGATTAACTACAATTGTTATGGATCAAAAATTACCTTTTGCTAATAATCCTGTTAGATCAAGTGAGTGTGGTAGCTGTAATCTTTGTGTTAACAAATGCCCTGCACAGGCAGCTACTGGTAAACTATGGAATACAGATGTCAAACGGGAAGATTTTTTTGATCCCTTTAAATGTATGAAAAAATGCAGAGAATTAACTTTAAAAAATTTTAATAAAGAAGTGAGTATCTGCGGGATTTGCATTTCGGTTTGCCCGATCGGGAAGAAGAGGAGAAAATAAAATTAATGATTTTTACCAGAATGCGTAAGAGCCATTGATTTTTTTTACATTCACATTATAATCAAACAATAGCCTAAAATTTTTAGTAGTTATTATTTCCTCTTTATTGCCGTCTTTAAATATCCTGCCGTGTTTGATTAAAATTATCCTGTTGATTTCCGGGATTATATCATGGATCTGATGTGTAACCATGATTATCGTTTTGCCTGTTTTTGCTATTTTTTGTATATAATGAAGAAAAACATTTGTTGCCTTAATGTCAAGATTGGTGGTAGGTTCATCAAGGATTAATATATCAGGATTGTTTACCAAAGATCTGCCGACAAGGAATCTGTTTAACTCTCCACTGGACATTTCTCCCAGTATCCTGTTTTTTAGGTGAGCTATTTCTAAAAAATCCATAATTCTATTTGCTTTTAATTTCATCGCCAGCGATATTTTATGTGTAGAATAAATTCCAATGCTTCCAAAAAATCCAGAGAGAATAACTTCCATACCTTTACAATTCTTATTATAAATCGATTGAATGCTATTGGATATTATGCCGATTTTTGATCTTAATTCAAAAAGATCCCAGGACAAATTACCGAATACTTTAACATAAGATTCGACGTTATCGATTATAGAAGGATATAAATCTCTTGTAATTAATTTAAGCAAAGTTGTTTTACCCGAACCATTTGGTCCTATTATTGCCGTATTTTCACCCTCATTGATAATCAGATTAATGTTGTCTAACAGCCTATGATTTGATTTTATAATAGATGTATTTTTTATTTCAATTACAGGTTTTTTCATTTGTATGCCTTTTGTAATAAACCGTTATTTATTGTTGACACAAAAGAATTTTAACATTATTTTATTTATATCAATTAGTTTATAAAAGGTAAATAATATTTTTTTATATCTTTAAAGGAGATTTTTATTAATGAAAAAAATATTAATCATACTATTTAATATGATAATGTTTTATACATTCTCTCAACCAATAAGCGGTAAAATTTATTCTCAAATGACTATCGCTAGTCTTAAAAATGAAATTAAAAAAGAAGAATCAGTAGAAGAAGGTTTTACTAAAAATGTAAATCTGGGTTTAATCTATTATTTCCTTGCGAGCCAGAAAGAAAAGACTTCAAATCAGGCTATTGAGTATTTAACAAAAGCTCTTGATTATTCTCAGGATGATATAGTTAAAGCATATCTGGGATCGGCATACCTATTGCTTGCCGATGAGAGTGAAATACCAGGATTAAAGATAAAATATGCAAAAGAAGGATTTAAAATTCTTGATGAAGTATACAGCAGGAATCAGGATAATTATGAAATTACCTTATTATATATTTACAGCAACCTTGAAGTGCCTCAAAGCCTATTTAAAAGAGCCGATTTTGCTGTCCCGGCAATTGATAAAATTTTTGCCGGTTTTGATTCCCTACAGCACGAGGATCAGGCTGAAATCCTGTATGTTAAAGGCTATTCTTTGATGCTACAAAAACAATATGAGGAAGCACAAAATATATTCAAGCAGGTTATAGAAAAATATGCTGATACTAGATTTAAAGAATTATCTGAAACAAAACTCAAAAAATTAAAGCTTTATCTTGCCAATTAAATATTGACTTTTTTCTATTTTTAACATATTCTCTTATTAATTTAATTAATATTATCAATAATTATTATAATTTATGCAGATTAAAAGTAAACTTTATGGAAAAACCGGAAATAACCGGGAAATAACTTTATATTCAATATCTAACAATAATAATATTTCATTTCAGGTAATTAATTATGGAGGCATTATCACATCATTATATGTACCTGATAAAAACGGCAATATGGATGATATTGTACTGGGTTTTAATACTCTTGAAGATTATATTGCAAGTAATCCATATTTTGGAGCATTAATTGGTAGATATGGAAATCGTATTGCTAAAGGACGATTTAAATTAAATGGCATTGAATATAAACTTGCCACCAATAACTTTGGGAACCATCTTCACGGGGGAGACTTTGGGTACGACAAAGTAATCTGGAATGCTTTAGAAATAAACAATAAAGATGAAGCAGGTATAATGCTAACATATCTTTCTAAAGATGGGGAAGAAGGATATCCAGGTAACCTGAATATTAAAGTAAGTTATATTTTAAATAATAATAATGAACTTAAAATTTTATATGAAGCAAAAACGGATAAGACCACAATTGTAAACCTTACACATCACAGTTATTTTAATCTGAGAGGTGAAGATAACGAGGATATATTAAACCACGAATTGATGATCAATGCAGATAGGATCACTGCAATAGATAAAACATTGATACCAACAGGAGAATTATTGCAGGTAAAAGGAACTGCCTTTGATTTTACATCCGCAAAAACAATCGGTTCACGAATAAAAGAAATTGACGGAGGTTACGATCATAATTACATTTTAAATAAATCCGGCAATGAACTTTCACTGGCTGCAAGGGTTTATGAGCCTATAAGTGGCAGGATAATGGAAGTATTTACAACAGAACCTGCCATGCAATTTTACTCGGGTAATTTCCTTGACGGCTCATTAAAAGGTAAATCAGGAAATTACTATAAAAAGCACCAGGGATTCTGCCTTGAAGCCCAACATTACCCCGATTCTCCCAATCATCCTGAATTTCCAAGTACTGTTTTAAATCCGGGCGAAACATACAATCAATTGACTATCTATAAATTTTCAGTTTGATTTATTTACCGTATATTAATTTCATAATTAAAATTTATTTAAATTATTATATTGAATTTTCCCTTATATTATTATAAATTCAGACATCTTAATTTAGTTAATAAATTTTAATATAAATTTCAGGAGAATATAATTTGGAAAATATAAAAAAAATAGCACTTGCCTATTCTGGAGGGCTTGATACATCAATAATAATTCACTGGCTTAAGGAAAACTATAATGCCGAAGTCGTTGCAATATGTACCAATGTTGGACAAAATGAAGAGCTTGAAGGACTTGAGGAGAGAGCCTTAAAAACAGGCGCATCAAAATTTTACTGCATCGATATTACAAAAGAATTCGTTGAAGATTATATTTTCCCCATGATAATGTCAGGGGCTTTATACGAAGGCAAATATATGCTTGGCACTTCGATAGCAAGACCGTTGCAGGCAAAGGTGCAGGTAGAATATGCTTTAAAAGAAAAATGCGATGCTCTGTCCCACGGCTGTACTGGCAAAGGCAACGATCAGGTAAGATTTGAATTAACATACAAGGCACTAGCTCCGCAATTAAAAGTTATTGCCCCGTGGAGATTATGGGATATAAAATCAAGGGAAGATGCAATAAATTATGCAAGAAAAAACAACATCGACCTTGGCGGAATCACTGAGAAAAAAATTTATTCAAGGGACAGGAATATTCTTCATATTAGCCATGAAGGTGGAGAATTGGAAAACCTGATAAACAGACCAAATGAAGAGATGTTTGTCCTATCAAAATCACCGAAGGATGCGCCTGACAAAGAAACCGAAATAACAATCGATTTTGAAAAAGGCATGCCTGTCGGATTAAACGGCAAAAAGATGGATGGGGCAACTCTGTTAGAATATTTAAATAAAATAGGCGGTGAGAATGCTATAGGCAGAGCGGATATTGTAGAAAACCGTCTTGTCGGTATGAAAAGTCACGGAGTGTATGAAACTCCCGGCGGCACAATACTTTATACTGCATTAAAAGAATTAAAGATGATGGTTTTGGATAAAGATTCATTAAGAGTTATGGAAAATATCGCCGGTACTTATGCAGATCTAATTTATAACGGTAAATACTTCACTCATATAAGATCATCTCTTGAATTATTTGTAAGAGAGCTAATGAAGTTTGCAACAGGAAGCATCAAGGTTGTCTTATATAAAGGCAATATAATAATAGCCGGAAGAGAGTCTAAATACTCGCTGTATAACGAATCGTTAGCTTCTTTTACAACCGGCGAATTATACAGCCAGAAGGATTCTGCGGGCTTTATAAACCTTTACGGCCTGCAGGTCGGTATAGAGTCACAAGTTCACAAAAAATAAAGGATATTAAGATGAAAGATAAACCATGGGGTGGCAGGTTTGATGAAGAAAACGATCCTGTCTTTGAAACAATGAACAGATCTCTTGATTACGACATAAGATTATTTAGACAGGATATAAAATTAAACAAAGCATATTCCAAAGAATTATCAAGAATCGGCATAATAACCGAAAGCGAATATAAAAAAATTGAAGCAGGATTAAATAATCTCGAGAAAGACATAGAAAAAAAAGGTTTATCTCTTTTTTCAAGTAAAATAGAAGATATTCACATGGGCATTGAGGAGTTGCTTACAGAAATTGCAGGAGATGCGGCAAAAAAAATCCATACTGGCAAAAGCCGCAATGATCAGGTCGCAACGGATGTTAGATTGTATCTTATAGACGAAGTTAAAAATATAATCGATTTGCTTAAAACATTCCTTGGCACAATTGTCAATATTGCCGAAAAAAATATCGATATACCCATGCCCGGTTTTACTCACTTAAGACAGGCTCAGCCGGTTTTACTGTCACATTATATGATGTCATATTTTTTTAGTATCCAAAGGGACTGTGAAAGATTGATCGATTCGGTTAAACGTATTTCTATAATGCCGCTGGGAAGCGCAGCTTTAGCAGGCAGTGCATTTCCTATAGACAGAAACAGACTGAAGAAAGAGCTTGGCTTTAAAGATATCAGCTCAAACTCTATGGATGGAGTTTTGTCCAGAGATTTTATGCTCGAATTTTTATCAAACATTGCAATACTCTCATTAAGCCTCTCAAGAATGGCTGAAGATTTTATTATCTTTACCAATGAAAATTTTAACTTTTTCGAATTAAGCGATAAAATAACTACAGGTTCATCGATAATGCCCAATAAGAAAAATCCAGATTCTCTTGAATTAACTCGCGCCAAAACTGGAAGAATTATCGGTAATTTTGTTGGTTTATTTACCGTATTAAAAGCCCTACCATCGACATACAACAAAGACCTACAGGAAGACAAGGAAAAACTTTTTGATACCGTCGATACAATAAAAAGTATTTTAAAAGTAAATATCATAGTCTTGCAAAATCTTAAGATCAATAAAGAAAGTATAAAACAATCAATCGATTCCATGTCATTTGCAACAGAGCTTGCCGACTATCTAACCCGTAAAAAAATACCTTTTAGAGAAGCGCACCACATTGTTGGAAATATTGTCAAGGATTGCACAAAAAACAAAATTTATCTTTCTTCACTATCAGAATCTGTGCTTGTAAGCAAATACCACAAAGGATTTGAAGGCATCGGTGACGAATGGTCAAATATAGCTAATATTTTAAACAGAAGAAATATTGCTGGCGGAACAGGTCCAAAATCTGTCAAAAATCAAATCTCCCAGGCAAAAAAACTGTTAAAAAAACTCTCTTTATTAAAATTTTATTGAAAAATCTGAATTTTAGACTAAACTATACTATAAATAAACTCAATAAAATAATAGATTAAGATAAATTTTTAAATAAATGAAATTTAACACACTTGAGATTATAGAGAAATTAAAGATCTATCTCTAAATTGATGATTTATATAATAATCTGATTAAATAATAGATTTTTATGATAAATATTGTATAATTTAATATTTAATAAGGTTAAATTTTATTGAAAACATAAATATTTGATTATTAATAAAATAACTTTAAATAAGAATATGGTAATTAAGTAAAGTAAAAAAAATAAAAAAAAGTAAAATAAT
>CAZHHK010000099.1:0-13103 GCA_964531405.1 uncultured Spirochaetales bacterium
TTGAATTATTAATTTTATTGATCTATAATTAATAGATGCTTTAGGAGGCGTTTTATGAAAGGAGTAAAAATTTTTACAATTACGATAATATTTATGGTATTGTTGACAATTTCAATAAGTGCAAAAACTCAAAAAGATGATGAATTAAGGTTTCAGTTTGGTTTAGGGTGGAATATAAGCACTGGTAATTTATTGGGTATTATAGAAAGTGTTCAATTATATGATGCTATGACTAAAGGTGAAGATTATAATTATCCAGGACTTGATGAAGAAGAACAGGAAGCCTTGCAAAATTTAAATGGTAATATGCAAAGGGCTTTGCTTGTGGCAAATATTCTGGGTTCTCTTGAGTATAGTTTAAATGCGAGATTTTTATGGAACATTTTGATTTCTGAGGTTGATATTACTTTACTACCTTTTGAAGGAACATACAGTGGTAAATTGGATTTAATGGTTGTACCTATGGTGGGGGTCAGAGCTCCATGGTTTATTCAGCCTTATGTTATGGCTGGTGTAATGTTTACATTCAGTTTTTATCCTAACGAATTTACAAAGATTGAAAGTTGGAAAGGCGACTGGGCAGCAACAGATAACTTTTGCTGGAGACCAGGGGTAAACTTAAGATTGGGGCTTGATTTCAAATTTAAAGGATTTTCAGTTGGTGCTTATGCACAATATACGGTAAAAGATTTCCAGGAATTTACAAGCTGGTGGGGTACTTTAGTGGCTGCTGGTATGACCTCGGCAGAAGCAACAGGCAGGATCATTGCTTCACAGTGCAGGATCGGTATAGTAATGGATTATTATTTGTTTTAATTTAATAAAAAAATAGGGGCTGTCTCAAAAGGCAACGATACCAGACTTTTTAGACAGCCCTAAAGTAATAAAAAAAGTAAAAAAGGAATTTATTAACATTTGGCTAATAGTTATTTTTTTGGTTTAATGCCATGTCTTTTAAATGATGCAGCTATGATTACAGAAAGCACAATAAGCATAAAAAAGGCATTAATATATTCAAATAGCTTAATAATTATTTTTAGTATTGATTCAAATAATTTTCTTAGAAA
The DNA here is from genome assembly GCA_964531405.1 of uncultured Spirochaetales bacterium. Taxonomy (GTDB): domain Bacteria; phylum Spirochaetota; class GWE2-31-10; order GWE2-31-10; family JAFGQB01; genus CAZHHK01. The sequence continues at coordinate 1,068 of CAZHHK010000099.1, forward strand.
ATTATTATTTTTATTCTCCATCTCTAAATTCCTTAAGTATTAATATAATATAAATTTATAATTTATTTATTTTAAATAGTTAAATAATATTGCAAAATATTAAACTATTTTGCAATCCATTGAAGTTATGTTTAATTATTGCAAATTTAATGATAATCAGTATCTAGATTGGTTTCTTTGAAATTTTTTAGGATAATTGACAAGTTTAAAAATAATAAATATAATAAAATCAAAGGAAAAGGTTTTTGCAATGAAAATATTAAGAAATATTTTAATTCTTTTAATTGTATTAATTTTTATGTCAGGGGTAATGTTGTACGCTTTTAAATTGGCATACCCACAAAGAATAATTAAAGATTATGAAATTAATAATGCATCATCTAAGAAAAAGATTCTTATTGCATCTCAAGAGAGTGAATTTAAAAAGCTTATCGTTGATAACTTAGTCAAATTATTAGAGAACGACTCTATTTATATAAAAATTATTGATGTTACAGCTCTATCGGCAATTAGTAATGATAATTGGGATGCAATAGTAATAATTAATTCATGTGAAGCAGGGAAAATGCATAAAGATGTTTCTAAATTTATAAAGAATTTTGGAGAAAAAAATAAAATAGTATTATTGACAACCTCCGGGTCTGGTAAATGGAAACCAAGAAATATAGAAATTGATTCGATAAGCTCTGCATCAAAAAAGGAAGATATTGATAGCATAAGTAAAGAATTATATGATAAAGTAAATTTTATTCTTGGTAAGAAATAAATATTAGAAATAGATATTAAAAAAATATTCAAAATTATGCTTAAATTTTTTTATTATAACAATAAATTTTTTAATAAACCTACTTTCATGCACGTCGGTTATATTTTTATTATATGAATATCTCTAAAAAAATATATTGATAATAATTTATGGCGGTTACAAAAATCGCCTTTTTTAAAAAATTATCATTTATTTAAAAAGAATTAATAACTTTATTTATAAAAATACTATCTCAATCCTGTGGTGTTATTTCAACCAATTTAGCATAATCTTTTCTGCCTTCTGTGAAAGCAAAGAAAATATAATATTTACCATTTTCGAAGTTGAATACTTCAGGATTTTCTCCAGAGTCATCAGGATAATAATACCAGATATTTTTTTTCTTTTGGTTTGGAAATTGCCAGAAACAGCTATAATCCCCGCCTTCAACATTGGCAAAACTGGAAATCATATCTTTATCAAGATTATCTATCCATGTAACCAAAACATCTGACGGGTCTTCTTTATCACTCCATTCTGAGCCAATAGCCATTCTTGTTAAAATTGAATCTGTGCCGTTTAAGAAACAGATATTAGTACCATTATCATTTTTTTCTGTTAATTCCCAGAAATGTGGTATCCCGTCGGAATCAATCAATATGCAGTAATTTTTACCTGCTTCAACTTTATTTAGTATAGGTTTTTTATTATTATCACTCCAGTAAAAATATTTATCATCCGATGATTTTTTAAAGTATAATTTATAATTGCCAAATTCTTTAGTTTTAAGCATATAAGTAGCAGTAAAAGAGCCAATATTGTTTGAAATGAAAATATAATTATCTTCTTCACCCAATCTTACATCAACATCATCAGTAAACAGATTGACATAAAAAATTTTTGCTTCTTTACTATTTGATGATTTTTTTCTTGTTTGTGAATATCCAATACCGGTTATTAAAATTAAAGCTATTAAGCTTAAAATAGTCTTTTTTAACATTATTTTTCCTCCAAAATTTAATTAAAAGATATTTAAATTATAATATTTAAATATAATCTGTACAAGAGAATTAAAATATTTAAAAATTTATTTTTAAATATTTTAATGCAAGAAATGTCTTTTACCAGTAAATATCATTGGTATGCCAAGCTCATTGCATGCATTTATTGAATCTTTATCTTTAATAGATCCGCCAGGTTGTATTATCGCTGAGATACCCCTTGAAGCCGCCAATCGTACGGTATCGTCCATAGGGAAAAATGCATCACTTGCCATTACTGCGCCTTCAGCTTTTTTACCAGCCCAGTCGAGTGCGATTTTGGCTGATGTAACTCTATTCATCTGTCCAGCTCCTACACCTAAGAGCATATAATCTTTTACGATTACTATTGCATTTGATTTGACATGCTTGACAATTGTCTGTGCAAATTTCAATTGTTCAATCTGATCTTCAGATGGTTTTTTTTCAGTAACAAAATTTAATTCCTCTTCATAAGAGGTTAAATTATCTTTTGTCTGTATAATAAAACCATCAAGGACTTTTTTTGCTTCAAAAAAAACATTATTATTGAATATAGCATCTTTCCACTTTTTATATTCCAGTAAAATGAGATTTTTACGGCTTTTTAATATCTCTACAGTACCTTTTTCAAAACTCTCGGCAATAATTATTTCAAGGAAAATATCTTTTAATAGATTGGCAGTTTCAATAGTCAGTATGCCTTTAAAACCGACAATTCCTCCGAAAATTGAAACACTGTCTCCTTCATAACATGCTAAAAAAGATTGATGAGTTGTAGGTCGTGTAGCAGCGCCACATGGATTTGAATGTTTGACAGCTACACATGAATTATCTTTTAAATCGGATAGTATATTTAAGCATGCACTAATATCCTGTATGTTATTGTAACTGAGATCTTTTCCATGCAATTTGCCGTCTTTTAAAAATGAAGAAATTTTATTTTTGTCATCCTGAGGGATAACATAAAATCCTGCCTGTTGATGAGGATTTTCACCGTATCTTAAATCATATTCTTTTGATAGTGGTATTGTAATTTTATCGTCAAGATTATTACTGGGTAAGAGTGTTCTTGCTATAATGGCATCATAATATGCAGTGAGTTTAAAAACTTCTACGGCCATTTTTAATCTTGTTTCTTCGGTAATTCCGCCGTCTTCAATTTCTTTTTGTATCATGTCATAAAAGGAAGGCGAGGGGACAGGGCATGTATATTTATAATTTTTACTTGCAGATCGTAGCATTGTTGGACCACCGATATCTATCATTTCAATTAATTTATCAAGAGATTTTTCTCCGGATTTTAAAAGCCCTTCAAACGGATAGAGATTTACAACAACAAGATCGATTGTTTTAATACCAAGTTCATCGGATTCCTTGTCTCTTTTGCTTAATATGCCTCCATGGATTAAAGTATGAAGAGTTTTGACTCTGCCGCCAAAAAACTCTTTTTGTCCTGTAAAATCTTCAATTTTTACACAATTAATTCCTTCTTTGATAAGTGCATCGTATGTTCCTCCGGTTGATATAATCTCGATACCTTTATCTGCAAGGAATTTAGCAAATTTTATTAAATTATCTTTATAGTAAACGCTAATTAATGCTCTTTTTACAATTAATCTGGACATATCAAGCCTCCATTAAAAGATCAATGTATTTATATCAATTTATTTGATTTATTTGAATATTATTTTTGTTTTTATTTTTTTCTTTTTGCTGTGGTGACATATCATTATAGTATATTGATTGACTCTTCATCGCAGCAACTGGTTTTTTAGGGCTGGTGAGCCCTAAAAAATTTCAAAAAAAAACTTTCTTTAGCTTGACTTTTTTAATAAAATGATTTTAATTGAAAACTATATAATTATTTAAGCTGGCTATCCAAAATCTTTTTATCAAGCATCGATCACTCAATTTTTTAATTGAGAGAGTAAGATTTTTTAAATAAGGCTAATTAAAAATTGAGCAGTCGATTGTCATTAAATAATATACAGCTTAAGTAGCTACAAAATCATTATTTATGGAATCAAATCTGCGTTTAAGAATTCTTCTTATAATTATTATAGTAATCAGTATTGTAATGACATCAAGAGTAATCTATCTTTCATTTCAGGAACCTGATGATTATACAATATCAAACGATACAGAATACAGCATTAAGCGTGGTGATATTTTTGACAGAAATGGTATTCTGTTGGCTGTAAGTGATGAGCTTCAATCCGTTTATGCAAATCCTAAAGGTATTAAATCGATAGATAAAACTTCAAAAGATTTAGCTAAGGTTTTGAATATTTCTGAAAAAGATATTCATGATAAGTTGAGAGAAAACAGAAATTTCGTTTGGATAAAAAGACAGATAACTCCACAGGAGGCTAATTTAATTAGCAATTTAAATATAGAAGGCATTGGATTAAAGATGGAATACAAAAGATTTTATCCGAATAAAAATCTGGCAAGTCATGTGTTGGGATTCTGTAATATTGATTCTCATGGAATTGAGGGAGTTGAGAAATCAATGGATAAATATCTGGCTCCGGTTAGCGATAGTTTATTTGATCAGACTGACAAGACTGTTAGTGGTAATAATGTGATTTTGACAATCGATGCCAATGTCCAGGCTATAAGTGACAAAGTTTTAAAAGAAGCTTTAATTAACGAAAAAGCCGATTATGTTTCTATGATTATGCTTGATGGTAAAACAGGGGAGATCTTGTGTCTGGCAAATTCTCCTGATTATGATCCTAATAAATATGGTGAATATAATCAAAGGTATTTCAGAAATAGTGTGATTTTTGATCAATTTGAACCCGGCTCAATACTTAAAGTATTTGCAGTATCTGCATTATTGGATAAAAAATTAATAAACAAAACAGACCATTTTTTTTGTAATGGCTCTTATACAAGGGATAATGTTACAGTTGAATGTCCAGGTGTGCATGGAGTTATAAATTATTATGATATTATTAAATATTCATGTAATGCAGGAATGCTAGAAGCTGCCGAACGGATAAATCCCAGAGATTTTTATAATTATCTTAAATCGTTTGGATTCAGCATGCGTACCAGTGTAGAATTACCCGGCGAACAACCTGGATTTCTCCGTGATATAAAAGAATGGTCTCCCCGATCGATGTATGCCATACCTATAGGTCAGGAGATAAGTGTTAATGCTTTACAGGTTGCAAGAGCAAGTACAACTTTTATAAATGATGGTGTGATGATCGAGCCATATGTAGTAAAAAAAGTTTTTGATAAGAAAAATAAATTAATTTATGACGGTAAACGAAAAGAGATAAGGCGTGTTTTGTCTCAAGGGATTTCACAGGAGATAATTAATGCTATGAAAAGCTCAACAGAGCCTGGAGGTACGAATTTTAGACTTAATATAGAAGGTATTGATTTTGCAGCTAAATCAGGTACAGGACAAATTTATGATTATGAAACAAAAAAATATTCTAACACAGAGTTTACTTCGTCCTTACTTGTTATATTCCCAGCATATAATCCTAGATATATATTATATGTTGTTTTTCAGAAACCCAGAGGTACCGTGAAATGGGGAGGTGTTATAGGGTCAAAGCTTATCAATGATTTTTTGGGAATGCTTACCGGTTATCTTGATATGTCTCAGGATAAAGGTGTATACCTTGATAATAAAGATATAAAAATGCTTAATGAATAAAGTTAATATTATTCACTTTTAGCCACAATCCACAAATGGAATATCGTTAAGTATATTTAAAATTGATTAATTTTCAGTAGCCAGATAGATTTTTTTAAATTTATTCGGGAAATGTTCTTTTAATATTCTTTTATGAGTTTCTTTAACCTTATCCCAGCATGCATTAGCAAATTCATCTTCATTTTTGTAAGAATCAGGTTTTATTGGCTCATTAAATTCAAGGACTACTTTTTTAAAAGGTTTGAAATATATTCTGTTTCTGGGAAGAATATCACGAGTGCCCTCTAAAGCTGCTGCAACTACTGGAATTTTTAATTTATAGCATAATTTTATAATTGCTTTATTTGCTCTTAATAATCTGCCATCTCCGCTTCTTGTTCCTTCTGGGAATAAAAATATCGATACATTTTGTTTGAATAAAGTAATTATTTCTTTGATAATATGCATTCTTGAAGCCTGTTTTTTTCTATCAAGAAATATAGCTCCTCCCGAATAAATAATTAATAAACCTATAAGCGGTAGATATTTTACTTCTTTTTTTGATACACCGCATGCTTTTGTATATCCATAAAACACTGGCACATCTATCCATGATTGATGATTGCATATAAATAGCATTTTATCCTTGTAACTGAATTTATTTTTTCCTATTACTTTTAAATTTGTGAATAAAAATATTCTAAGGAATAAGAATATCCATGGAGTTGCAACGATATATGTAAACAATTTTAGTTTTTTAAATCCTGGTATGAATAAAAACCAAAAACATGTTATTACAAAAAATAATGACATGATTAAAATTAATATATCAATAATAATTGTATAAATTAAATAAAAAATAAACATAATAAAGAAATTACCTAGTTATTTTTTAATTTTTAATAATTCGATATCTATCAAAATAGTAGCTTTAGGTGGGATAATAGGAGGTTTGCCATTTTCACCAAAAGCTAAATAATATGGCAAAATAAACAATCTTTTTTCTCCTTCCTGCATGGTGAGTATTCCTTCATCTAATCCGGGGAAAAGATTGCCTGTGCCTACTGAAACTTCCAGTGGTGTATTATTTTCATAAGTACTTAAAAATTTGATTCCTTCTTCAAGAAAACCTTCGGCATTTATAACTACTATATTTCCTTGTTTTGGCTTTGCTCCATAACCTTTTTTCCATATATGATATTTTAAACCGCTGTTTGTTGTGATTAATTTTGATTCATCTACACCGATTGCCTTTAGGAATAATTGTGCCTTCAATTTTCTGTTTTCTTCGTATTTTTTTAATTTTTCTTCATTCTTAGCAAATTCTTTTACTGGATCAAATGCCTTTGCATCTTTACCAACTCTAACTATTTTAATAGTTTTAATATAGACATCTTTATATGGTTTATCATTTTCATCGACTTTAACTTCCCCGATTTTAATTAAAGTTTTCATGCTATTTTCACCGACAATTTTACCGAAAATCGTATGTTTGCCGTCAAGAAAAGGAGCCGGCTTTAATGTAATAAAAAATTGTGAACCATTAGTATTTGGGCCTGAATTCGCCATGGAGAGTATGCCGATGCTGTCATGCTTTAAAGTATCATCAAACTCATCAACAAAATCATAACCTGGACTCCCGGTCCCATCACCTTTGGGGCAACCACCCTGTATAACAAAATCCTTAACTATTCTGTGAAACGTTAATCCATCGTAGAATTTATCTTTAATCTTTTTATTGGTTTTATAATCAGTATATTCCATTTTACCTTCGGCAAGGAGTATATAATTGCTTACAGTTACCGGAGCTTTATCGTAGAATAATTTACAGATCATATCGCCCATGCTTGTTTTTATAACCGCATATATACCGTCTTCCTTCATGGCAGTAGAACAAGCAAAGAATAATAGACTTACAAGTAATATCAAATTTAACAAAATATTTTTTTTCATTTTATTTACCTTGTTGTTTAATAAATTAAATAGTTGCGCATTTTTAAATTATAAAGAATTGGATAATCCAATTTAATCTGTTTAGAAAATGCATACTATATTTATTGCTCTAAAATGTCAATAATTTTGATTATTTAATAATAAAATTACTTAGAAAATATATCAAAATTATATAAAAAATATTGATTTTAAGTAATTTATTGAATAATTAATAAAAGTTTTATAAAATTTTATTTATATAATAGATATTGAATTAAATATTCGATAATACCATGATGGATTATAAAAATGCTGATTTATTTATCATCATTACAAATTGCTATTACAGCGATTATTTGTATTATTTTCTGGATTTTTTTAAGAAGTTATGAATTTAATAAGATATTAACCGTTTTTTGTATTAATTTCATAATATTTCAAATCTCAATTATTTTTATTGATAAATATCAAAATTATCTATTCCATATATTGTTTTCTGTATTTATAATATTTATTTTGTCATGCCTTTATATTTTAATATTTTTCTCGATTAAGTTAAGTAAAATTATAAGTGCATTTAATAGATTGGCTAATAATGATAGTTCCGTTAATATTAAACCAAGAGGCAATTTTAAATCATTAATTTATTCATATTTAACTATAAATAAGAATTATTCTTCTATAGTCAGTGCAATTGAATTATTTTCTCAAGATTTGACTGCTATCATGTCCAGATTGAATGAAACCAGTGAAAATGTTAAAAAGGGAATAAATATTCAGGAATCCATTACCAATAATTTTAATACCGCACTTGATATTTTAGGAAAATCTATTGAAGCCGGTGCAAAAGGACTCGATGAAACGCGTATTATGTTCAAAAATAATGTAGAAAATTTTAATATATTATTTGATAATATAAATACTATTTTTGATCAAAACAAGGAGATGCAGAAAGAAAATAAAAATATGGAAAAATTTTCAATTTCTGCGATACAGTTTTCACTTGATTTAAATGAGATAACAAAAGAAGGCACTAAAAAGATTGATATGATAATTGGTTTTATCGAAGATTTTGTAAAATCTGTGAAAAAAATAGTAGAAATGATAAATCTGATAAAAAAGATATCTCATCAGACAAATATGCTTGCAATTAATGCATCCATTGAAGCGGCTCATGCAGGGCAAAAAGGGCAGGGGTTTGCTGTAGTTGCCGATGAAATACGAATTTTATCCGAATCTTCTTCTGAGGTGACTTCAAAAATAACAGATATAGTTAAAGTTATTTCTAAAGAGTTAGAAGAGGATCAGAAGCATTCTAAAAATGCCAAAGAAGGAATAGAAGCAATAAATACTGCATTTAGCAAAAATATTAACTTTATTAATCTTCTTGCGGATAGCATAAACGAGCAAATTGAAAGTGTTGATAGAATGAAGGAAATGATTGAAAGAATTCATACTCTTTCTAAAAATATAAAAGATTCAAATGACATACAGCAAAGGACAACACAGGAGATATATGAAGCTACAGAAATATTAAATTCTCAGTCGTTTTTAATTAGTCAGCTTGTTATACAGCAAAAATCTATTCTTGACAATATTATCGTTTCTTTAGACAGGCTTGATAAGTTGATTAAAGATACCACTAATTATTCAACTCTTCTTCCAGAAATTATAAAAAATTTTAAGAATTAAAAAGCATTAATTTTATTAAATAGTTTAATAACAGTTTTATAAATCCCTTCTTCATCAAAATTTAATTGTGTTAATATATTTTTACGGGTATCATGTTCAATAAAATTATCTGGCAGATTTATTGAATCAAAATAAATCTTTTTATCCATTTTTGCTACGTTTGCACCGATTTCTTCAGAAACCGATCCAGCAAAAACATTTTCTTCAATTACAAGTATAGCTTTGTATTTGTTTATTTCAGTTAAAAGATTTTGTATATCCAGAGGTTTTAAAATTCTTAAATAGATTAATCCTGCGTCAATATTTTCTTTTTCAAGACCGCTTATGACATTTTTTGCTTTATTGACAAAAGGACCTATTGTGATAATTAAGATATCACTGCCATTTTTAATAATTATAAATGGATTTTCTGCAATAGGAGGATGAAAATCGTTTAATTGAGAAATTTGTGCTGTATCTCTTGGATATCTTATAGCCACAGGTTCATTAAGATTGTAAGCATAATCCATCATTATTTTAAGTTCGGTTGCATCGCATGGCGAGAGAAGATTGATATTTGGAAGCATTCTTAAGTAAGTGATGTCAAATTGTCCCTGATGTGTTTCTCCATCTGCACCAACTACTCCAGCCCTGTCAATGGTAATAATAACAGGAGATTTGCTGATGCAGATATCTTGCATTATCTGATCTATAGCTCTTTGAAGGAACGTTGAATAGATTGCAAGCACGGGTTTAAACCCACCGTATGCTAAAGAAGCGCTGAATGTTACAGCATGCTGTTCTGCGATACCGACATCAAAGAACCTGTCAGGGTAATTGGATTTAAAGAGGCTTAATCCTGTCCCAGAATCCATCGCAGCTGTTATTGCTATAATATTATTATGTGCTTTACCCATTTTGACAATTTTCTCTGAAAAAACTTCGGTAAATGTTTTTTCTTCATTGACTTCAATTTTCCCTGATGACATAAGGCATGGTGTAACCCCATGAAAATCGGTAGGATTGCACTCTGCAAAAGAAAAACCTTTTCCTTTAATTGTTTTTATATGAAGCAAAACTGGATGTTTTATATTCTTTTTAACCTTACTAAGAATGTATATTAATTCATTTATATCATGCCCATTAATAGGCCCTATATATTCAAAACCGAGGCTTGTGAAAACATTTTCATATTCAACCAGGTATTTAAAACCTCGTTTTAGATTATTTAAAAATCGTAAGATAGCTTTAATAGGACCGGAAGTTTTTTTTAATCTTTTATCAATAAAATCTGTTATATTTTGATATAAACTTGAAACCGCAATTTTATTTAAAAAATTGGAGACTGCACCTACATTTTTGCTTATCGACATATCATTGTCGTTCAATATAACTATTAGAGGCAATTCAAGATGTCCAGCATAATTTAATCCTTCAAAGGCTTCACCGCCTGTTAAAGCTCCGTCCCCAATCACAACGATAACACTGTTTTTGCTTTTTTGAAGATTATTGGCGACTGCAAATCCCAAAGCCGATGATATGGCAGTTGACGAGTGTCCTGAGTCTACAGGATCATATTTTGATTCTTTACGGCGCGGGAATCCACTTATGCCGCCTTTTTTACGAATATTTGTAAAATCGTTATTTCTTCCGGTTAAAATTTTATGTGTATAACATTGATGTCCTACATCGAATATGATTTTGTCTTCAGGTGCATTAAATACATAATGAATTGCTGTGGTAAGCTCTACAACCCCTAGATTGCTTGCAAGATGACCACCATTTTTTGTCATCACATTTATTATTCTTTCCCGGATTTCACTGCAAAGTTTTGGCAAATCCCTTTTTTTTATTTTTTTAAGATCCTGAGGAGATTTTATATCATTAAGCATAATAGATCCGTCAATTAAAATATTACATTTAGAATTTTATTAAAATAATATAATAATAATTCCCGTTTTTTTGCATCTGTCAGAGATGTTTCAACTTTTCTGTCTGTTGTTGAGTCTGGATTTAAAATTGTTGTTTGTATATCATTTGGATTAATAACTACCTTAGAATTATCAAATAATGTGGTTATTCTTAATATTGGATTAATTAAATAATTAGAATAAATTGTATTGCTTTTTATGTCTTTTAAATCAGCATCTCCCGTAATTTCAATTATACTTGTTTTATTATCTATGGTTATCTGTTTTCTTGCCTGTATTGTTACATAGTTATTAAGCACGTTTATTATTCTACCCTGTATTTCAGAATTAATTACAAGATTGTCTTTTGATTGACTGTTTTCTGTTTCGTCAGAATTACCTTTTGGTAAGAATGTAAAAAGACCTGTTAATTCTTTACCTGAAAGATCAAACGTATAAGCTTTTAAAGATTTTGTATTCGATTTATAATCAATGCTTGATTTCTCGGTTATTATTACTTTAATTGAATCACCATTGTTATAATATATTTTACGATTATAAATATCCTTTGCTCTGTCATCCCACAAAGATTCACTTCGTATGAAAAAATTTAATATAAAAACTGATAAAATTAAAAAAATAGATTTTTTCAAGGGTAATAATCCTCCATTATCCATTTATTAATAATAATATCGGCTTTAAATTAAGGATAGATGATATAAAAAAATAATTGGTCTATAAATTTTTCAATTATAAACCAATTATTTTACCTAATTAAAAAGAATAAGAAATTATTTTTTCTTGTGTCTATTTTTTCGTAATTTTTTCTTTCTTTTGTGCTTTGCAATTTTAGCTCTTCTTTTTTTCTTTACTGAAGGCATTGTATATATCCTTTAATTTATTAAAATTTAATGGAAATATCCATTTTGATTTACTATTTTAAAGAAATGTTATTATACAGATAAATTTGATTTATATCAATACTATTTTTTTATGAATTTATTAATTGGGTGTAATTTTATTTTTTGGTAAACCCATTTAAGCGAGACTTGTCAAGTATTTTGTGTTTTTATTAATGGAGATCTATCAAAAACTTGA
>CAZHHK010000100.1:0-12584 GCA_964531405.1 uncultured Spirochaetales bacterium
AAATTATACATTAATAAATCATATTATTCAACTATTTTGGGACGCACTCTTAATACAGTTAGAGAATATAAGTATAAACTTTGTGTAATGTACGTGTGGATCATTGGTATTCATAATTGTGTTTTTTAAAAATCTATGCCTATGAATTTCAATTCCATAAAAATCATCGGGATCATCATGTGTTGCAAAAATAAATTTTTACGCTGCCACATATCCTATATACAGATCAATATTGTGATCATCCGTGCTTCATTCTTTGCTATTGAGCCGCATATGATGAGGCAATATTTTTTTTGTTGTCTTTATGAATTGCTAAAAGTTTTTCCAGTGCTTTTTTTGTTGTTTTCTGTCATGACTATAAACCTCATTTTATAGTATTTACCAATAATTGACATTACACCAATATTATGATAGAAATCTTTTTTAAATAATAAAATCCGGATAATTGTAATGGATAAAATTAAAATTACTTTAAACAAAAAAGAATACCAGATCGATAAAGGATCAAATCTTCTTGCACTGATTGAAAAGAATATGCCTGGCGCAAAGTATAATTTTGTTGCTGGAAGAATTAACGGAGAAATTATTGAGCTTACAACGCCTATTGAAAATGATGCGACAGTTGAGCTTATAAATACAGATTCGGAAGATGGCTTAAGGATTTTGAGACATTCAACTTCCCATGTGATGGCTTGTGCTGTAAAAAAATTGTTTCCAAAAGTAAGAGTTGCAATAGGACCTGCAATCGATGACGGTTTTTATTACGATTTTGATTCTCCTGATACATTTAACGAAGAGGATTTTGAAAAGATCGAAAAAGAAATGCAAAAAATAATCGATGAAAATCAGCCGTTTGTTAAAACGATTGTATCTAAAGAAGAAGCGATTAAAAAATTTGAAAAAGAAAATGAAATATATAAGGTTGAGCTTATAAATGAAATAAAGGATCCTACGGTAAGCTATTATACAAATAAAGATTTTACCGATTTATGTCGTGGTCCCCATGTGCCTTCAACCGGATACATAAAAGCATTTAAGCTTATGAAGGTTGCCGGTGCTTACTGGAAGGGTGATGAAAAAAACAAAATGCTTCAGAGAATTTACGGTACTAGTTTTGCCGACCAGAAGGCTCTTAAAGCATATCTTAATAGAATTAAAGAAGCTATGGAGAGAGACCATCGTAAGATTGGCAAGGAGATGAATCTTTTTGCATTTTACCCTGAAGGACCGGGATTTGTTTTTTGGAAGCCGGCGGGTATGGTTATTTATAACACAGTGATTGATTATTGGAGAAAAATTCATATAGAAAATGGGTATGTCGAGGTTAAAACTCCGATCATCTTAAATGAAGAGCTTTGGCATAGATCTGGCCACTGGGATAATTATAAGGAGAACATGTACTTTACCAAGATAGATGAATTAAATTATGCAGTTAAGCCTATGAACTGTCCCGGGGGCTTGTTGATCTTTCAGGACGGGATTCATTCTTATAAGGAGCTACCTTTAAAAATTGCTGAGCTTGGGCTTGTCCATAGGCATGAAAAATCCGGCGTGCTTCATGGGTTATTTAGAGTTAGGCAGTTTACACAGGATGACGCTCATGTCTACTGTACCGAAGAACAGGTTAAAGACGAAGTAAAGAAAATAATAAAATTAATTCAAAGAATTTACGGTGATTTTGGTTTTAACGATGTGCGTATGGAGCTTTCTACAAAACCGGCAAAGGCAATCGGGAGTGATGAAATTTGGGCTATTGCAGAAAAAGCTCTTGCTGAGTCTTTGAATGAATTGAATTTGGAATATAAGATAAATCCCGGGGACGGGGCTTTTTATGGACCAAAGATTGATTTTCATATAAAGGATGCGATCGGTAGAAGCTGGCAATGCGGTACTATACAGTGCGATTTTTCTATGCCCGAACGGTTTGATATTTCCTATGTAGGGCAGGATGGCAAAAAGCATAGACCTGTAATGCTTCATAGGGCGATTTTGGGATCTATAGAGAGATTTATCGGCATCATAATCGAACATTTTAAAGGTAAATTTCCCTTATGGCTGTGTCCTGAGCAGGTAAGGATTATCCCGATTGCTGAAACGCATAATGAGTATGCAAAAAAAATAAGAAATATCTTGCAAAATTCCAATTTTCGAGTTACTATAGATGCTTCGAATGAGCCATTGGGCGCTCGTATAAAAAACGCAAGACTCGAAAGAGTATATTACATTGGCATAATCGGTGACAATGAATTAAAGAATAATATCATTACGATCCGAAAAGCAGATAAAGATGAAAACATCCAGCTTGAGCTTAATAAGCTTACGGATTTTCTTGAAGAAAAAAGAAAAAAATTTGAATGAAAATATAAAGGAGATTTTCACCTGAGTACATCAACTAATAAACAGTTAAGGATCAATCATTTGATAAGAGTTAATGAAGTTTTGTTGATTGATCAAAACGGCACAAAAATAGGAGTAGTGCCGATTGATGAGGCGAGGAAAAGGGCTGAAGAAGCAGAGCTTGATCTGGTAGAGATTGTTCCAAATGCAAAGCCTCCAGTTTGTAAGATTATTGATTTTGGAAAGTATAAATTTGAACTGGAAAAAAAGGCTAGAGAAGCAAAGAAAAACCAGCAGGTTGTAAAGATTAAAGAGATAAGACTTCAGCCGAAGATCGATAAGCATGATTATGATTTTAAGTTAAATCATGTTATTGAATTTTTGCAGAAGGGCAATAAGGTTAAAATCACTATTAGATTCAAAGGAAGGCAGATGGCTCACACCTATATTGGTGAAGAGGTACTGCAACAGTTCATTGAAGATGTTAAGGAATACGGTACTGCAGAGGGTAAGCCTAATATCGAAGGCAAGAACATGAGTGTTTCTATAGTACCTGTGTCAAAAAAGAAATAAATAATAAATAGTTACCTGTATTTTATAAATTTATGCTTTACAGTATACCATTTGTAAATGGGGAAAAATAGGTTTTCAATAAGCATTTAAGGAGAAGAATATTTTATGGCTAAGGTTAAGTTAAAGACTAAAAAAAGTGCAACAAAAAGATTTAGAGTTACAAAAAATGGCAAAGTCTTAACTAATAAAATGGGTAAAAGACATATTTTAACCAAAAAAAGTGCTAAACGAAAAAGAAGGCTTTCAAAGCATTCTACACTTAAAAAGTGTGAAGTGACAAAAGTTGTAAGAATGCTGCCTTACAGCAACTAATTTGAATAAAAAGAATTTAAGGAGAACATAAAATGCCAAGAGCAGTGTCAGGAAAAGTACACAGGAGAAGAGTTAAATCGGTATTAAAAAAGACAAAAGGTCAGAGATTAACTAGGTCTAAATTGTATACCGTTGCTAAAAATACAATGGCAAAATCATTGGTTTATGCGTATATTGGTAGAAAATTGAAAAAAAGGCAATTTAGAAATTTATGGATAGCAAGAATAAACGCATCATGCAGAAACGCAGGGATTAATTATTCACAATTTATGAATGGTTTAAAGAAAGCTGGAATAATAATGGATAGAAAAACTCTAGCTAATCTTGCCATTACGGATAGTCAGGCTTTTGAAAAATTAATTGAAAAAGCTAAAGCACAGTTAGCATAATTTACTATTATTAAGGTAATTTTATGAGCCTGGAAAAAATTGAGCAGTTGGTTGATAGAATTAATCAGGCGATTAAAGCCATTCAAACTTTAAAAGAAGAGAGAAAAAAACTCATTAATGAAATTGATACTCTTAAAGCACAAAATGAAAAACTTTCCAGTGAAAATCATATTTTAAGGCAGGAAAAATCTCAACTGTTATCAGATAGAAATGAAGATATTAGGCTTCATAAACTTCTTGAAGAAAAAATTGAAGAGATTATAGAATCTCTTCCTCCAGATGATATAAATATAAGTCAGCAAAAATCGACAAATAGTGAAAAATCCAAGCAATTGAAAAGAGAAAATAATCATAAAAAGATACTTGTTGAGAAGAATTTTCAAAAAGAGGAAAACGATCTTTTTAAATTTGATAACAATGAAGATGATAAAATTGTTCTTGACAACAATGAAAATAACGTACAGAATAATGTTGATATAAAAAAGAGCAATGATGAATATGATTTTGAGGATGAAGTAAAAATAGATTTTGAAAGTACTCTTGTAAACGATAGCGACAATAATGATGTAAATTTTTATATAAACAACAAGAGTAATGTTAATAATGATCTACCAAAGGGTGTTTTGTAGGAGCAAATTATGGAAAATGCCGAAAAATACGAGGTTGAATTTTTCGGACAGAAATTTGTTTTTACAACGGATGATGGTAATCGAAGTGATCTTGAAAAAATTATAAATTATTATAAAAAAATATTAGAAGGTTTGCAGGAAAAAATGCCGGACAGATCGCATCTTGATATAGCGATACTTTCTGGATTAAAGGCAGTTGACAGGCTCTATACTATTGTTAAAAATAAAGACGGTAAATTCGGTGAAAATGAAGATAAGCTGAATGAAATGCTAAATGAAGCAATACGACGTCTTGATATTTCTTTAGGAATATGATAATAATAAAATAGCCCTGCGATGTTGGTGAGAAGAAAATTGTTTTTTACTCAAACTAACTAATAGGGATCTCAATATAATTTCTGTCGATTATATGCCTGATAGGATGACTTATTGGGTAATAAAAGGCAGTAGTGAGGGAACCCACCTGGATAAAATCCGGGGAAAAAACATCTCTTTACCACGGCTTCCGCGGGGTTATTTTTTAATATTTTTATTTTAAAAATTAAAAAGTACTTTTCAAACATTTTTATATTTCCGTAAATAAAACAGGCAAATAAGATGAGTGATTTTAAAAATGCAATAAATAAATTATCAAAGATAAAAGAAAGATATGATGAAATATCGGATAAGCTTTCACTTCCTGAAACAGTAAACAATCAAAAACTTTATAAAGAGCTTTCAAAAGAATTATCTCATATTGAAGAGATAGTTGATGAATATAAGAAATATTGTCTAATAGAAAAGCAGATTAATGATTCTGAAGAGATGTTAAAAACCGAAACCGATCCGGAATTAAAAATTTTGGCTGAAGAAGAACTGGAAAAGCTTAATGCTGAATTGTTAGAAAAACAGAATATATTAAAAAAACTTCTTATACCGCCTGTTGAAAATGCAGATAAAAACATAATCGTAGAAATTCGTGCTGGTACCGGTGGAGATGAGGCTGCATTATTTTGCGGAGATTTGTTCAGGATGTATAATAAATTTGCAGAGAAAAAAAATTGGAAAGTAGAGGTTATAAGTGCAAATGATACAGGTCTCGGAGGATATAAAGAAATAATTTTTTCGATTACTGGCAAGAATGTCTATGATAATCTCAGGTTTGAGTACGGTGGGCACAGAGTGCAAAGAATACCTGTTACCGAATCCAGTGGTAGAATCCATACATCGGCAGTCACCGTAGCAGTGTTACCAGAAGCAGAAGAGTCTGATGTTGAAATCAGGAATGAAGATCTGCGTATAGATGTATTCAGGGCAAGCGGTGCTGGAGGACAGCATGTAAATAAAACCGAATCCGCTGTTAGAATAACTCATATTCCTACAGGTTTTGTAGTGCAGTGTCAGGATAATAGGAGCCAGCATCAAAATAAAGCTTCTGCAATGAAAGTATTAAGATCACGGCTTTATGAATATCAAAGAAACATAGCAGAGCGGGAAAGATCGCAGATGCGTAAAGAACAGGTGGGATCCGGAGACAGATCTCAAAAGATAAGGACTTATAATTACCCACAAAACAGGGTAACCGATCACAGGATTAATCTTACATTATATAAACTCGATCTATTTATGGAGGGCGATATTGACGAAATGATTGAGGCATTAAAGATAAATGATGCCGAAGAAAGAATGAAATTATCCTGATTAAAATATGACAATCAATGATGCCCTATTAAAAGCTAATGAAATTTTAAAAAATAAAGATTTTATTGAAAATCCTGCTTTAGAATCTTCAATTTTAATCTGTTTCGCACTTAATATAGACCAAAAAGAACTTATAATTGTAAAAGATAAAAAAGTTATTTCTCTAAAAGATTGGAATAAAATAAAAAGTCTTTTAAAAAAAAGATTAAAAAGAATCACAATAGCTCACATTTTAAATAAAAAATATTTTTATGACGGTGAATTTTATGTGGATAAAAATGTTTTAACTCCAAGGCCAGAGACGGAATTACTAGTTGATATTATAAAAAATAATTTTAAAATGGATGAGAGCTTGACAATCCTTGATATAGGTACCGGCTCGGGTAATATTTGCATATCATGCGCAAAATATTTTACCAATGCAAAGATTGATGCTCTTGACATAAGCAGTAAAGCTTTAAAGATAGTTTATAAAAATATTAAGAGAAACAATGTTGATGAAGATAAAATTAATTTGATACATAAAAACATTTTTAAATTTATTCCACATAAAAAATATGATATCATAGTATCAAATCCGCCTTATATAAAAAAAGAAACTGCAAAACAGCTTATAAAAAATAAAATAATCTGCGATCCTTTGATTTCTTTGGACGGAGGAAAAGACGGATTGTTATTTTATCGCAGGCTGCTTATAATTGCAGAAAGATGCTTAAAAATCGGCGGTATGATGTTTTTAGAGCATGGGCAGGGTCAAAGACTTGATATTATTTCAATTTTTGATAAAAGGAATTTTTTTATAAAAACTTATGACGACCTGTCTGGTATCGACAGGGCATTGCAGATAATCAAGAGAGGATAAAGTTTTGGCAACCAAAGAAAAGATGGTTGAACGTCTTAAAGAAGAATTAATAAATTATTCAAAAGAAGATGTCGACAGTATCATGGAAGCCGTTGAGTATGCGGCAAGATATCACGGGAAGCAAAAAAGAGCAAGCGGTGAGGACTTTATAATACATCCGCTTGCTGTTGCAATAATCCTGGCAGAAATGAATGTCGAAAAAAATATGATTATTGCTGGAATTTTGCATGATGTTGTTGAAGATACAGAAGCGACACTCGATGATGTAAAGAAAGCATTCGGTGAAAATGTAGGAAGGATGGTAGACGGGGTAACAAAAATAAGCAAGTTAAAGCCTGCCCGGCATTCTAAGACAGAAACCGATGCAGAAACCATCCGTAAAATGCTTTTTGCCATGATTAATGATATGAAAGTCATTGTTATTAAGCTTGCAGATAAGATACATAATATGAGCACTCTTAATTTTTTGCCCGCCGAAAAGAGGAAAAGAATCGCTTTTGAAACTCTTGAAATATATGCCCCGTTAGCCGGTAAAATAGGTATGCATTACGTAAAGGATAGACTTGAGGATCTTTCTCTAAAATGGCTTAATCCTGAAGTTTACGAAACGATTCAAGATTATTTCAACAGGACTGAGAAAGATAGGGAAAAAACCGTAAAAATAATGACGCGGGTTATTGAAGAAAAAATAAAAGATGCTGATATACCATTTAAGATTAAATCAAGAGCTAAACATTATTATTCTATCTATAGGAAAATGAAAAAATTCAACAAGAGGATCGAAGAGATATTTGATTTAAACGGGATCAGGATAATCACTAATTCCGTGGCCAATTGTTATCAGATATTCGGAGTTATTCATAATATATGGCAGCCTATACCGGGAAGATTCAGGGATTTTATAGCAAATCCAAAAAAGAATGGATACAGATCACTTCATACAACGGTAATATTCGAGAGAAGGAAAGCAGTCGAAATTCAGATACGCACTGAAGAAATGGACGAATTTAATGAATATGGTGTCGCTTCGCATTGGTTTTATAAAAAAGGTGAGACTCCAAGTGTCGATCAGTTAAAATGGTTAAAAAAATTAAAGGAAGTACATAGGCAGAAATTAAGTCCAGAAGAATACTATAACACATTGAGAGATGATATTTTAAAAGATGAGATTTATGTTTTTACTCCAAAAGGTGATATTATAGAATTGCCCAAAGGTGCAACGGCTCTTGATTTTGCCTATAAAATTCATACGGAAGTCGGGCATAAATGCAAAGGTGCAAAAGCTAATGGTGTTATCTATCCTTTACATCAACCTTTAAAAAATGGGATGGTCGTTGAAATAATTTTAAACAAGGAGAATAATCCCAAAAAAACATGGCTATCAATAGTAAAGACATCCCATGCGAGAAAAAAGATTAAAAGCTTTTTTGCCGATTTGAAAGAAACCGATGATCATGAGGAAAAACAGTCTGAACAAAAAGTTAAGACAAAAAGACCTGCAAATCTTGGGAAAAATATCCAGGTTGAACAAAAAGATAAAATTATAAACAATAGCAGAACTAAAATTACAATAGATATAAATGGTGAAAAAAATTTTTTATTTAATATTGCAAAATGCTGTAATGCTTATCCTCCTGATCCAATAGTGGGTTTTGTTTCAAGAGGAAGAGGTATAATAATTCACAGAAAAGATTGTAACAACATAAAGTACATTAAGGATTTTGAAAAGCGTATGATTGAGGCAAACTGGAATATCGAGAAATAATTACTTGATAATCTGAATATTGCTTATATTTATGATATTATTATCGTTTTTATTTGTCTTAAGAAATTTTATTCTTACAAATTTACAGTCAATCCCTTCGCTTTTATAAATCGTAAAGTACGAGTTTTTGATTATTGAACCGATTATTTTCCTTGAGGGTATTGATTTATTATAAATTTTTGGATTGGAAAACTCTCCTGTTTGATCAAACTCTATTTGAAATTCTAATGGTAAATTTATGTTTGCCAGTTGACTTTTATATTCAAAATGTTCAGGAAACAATCTGATCTCTTTAATGTTTATCATGCCTTTTTGATGTTCAATAATAATGGAATCTTTAATGGTATCAATTTTATAATAGTCATCTTTGCCTATTCTTGTTTTATCTGGAATAACTTTAAAATTCGCGAGAACTTCGGTATTTTCTGAATAAGCTGGTGTTATTTTAACAAGAATATTATTAATTGATTTTGCTTTTAAATTACGGTAATGCCAGATATATATATTATTTTTTTTAGCATATTCCAGTGGAAGAATTTTTAAATAATCAGGTGATATCGTATTTGCTCTTAAGTTAATTATCAAATTTTTTACGACTTTTTCATTGTCGCTATAAGGAGTATAAAGCATAAAATTGAAAATTTTTTCACTTATATGTTTTCTTTCTCCATTTGAATCAGTTGTAATATATTTTAAAGCAGGATCTTCCTTTATTTCAAATTTATTATTTTTTTCTGCTTCTATCATATTATAATAAAGTGGCGATGAATATGAAATTTTGATGACTTTTTTTTCGTTTTTGCTAAATTTTATTCTTGCAGTATACCATGAATATTTGAATATATAAGAATCAATTTCTTCTGTTGTTTTTTTCCCGGAATTTAGAATAATATTAGATGTATCGCCTATTTTATATGGTATAGAAGTGTCGTTTATATCATCCGATGTTATTTCAAAATTAATTATTTTATTGTCTTCAGTTATTATAAAGTTGCTATAATCACCATTAATTATAATATTTTTTTTTGATATATTCTTATCACCGTTATTATAAGTTTTGATGGTTTTATTTATTATAGAATCAATTTTTGGATATAAAAATTCTATCTCTGATTCTTCCTGCTTATTTTTTATATAGTATACGGCATTTATAGATGAATAATCCATGCTTAAATTGATATTTATAATAACTTTATAAATATCAATTTTATCGATATCGCCTTTTATTATTTTAATTCTCTCCTTACCACCGGATAAAATATTATTAAAATAAGTCTTTGTGTATCTTTCATAGGCAAAAATACTGAATGATGTTAATAAAAATAATGCAGATAAAATAATATGTTTTTTAAACATTTGTGATCTCCAATAGACTGTTTTATTTAAGTACAAACAGAACAGTCTTAATATCTCTGCCCTTTACAATGATATTAAAAATTTTAATACCTTTGTGCTGTTTATAATATCGTTTATTTTAAATGTATATTCTGCTCTTTTTTTATCACCGGATAGCACTACGCCTTCAGCTTTCTTGATAGGAGTAGCCGTTGTTACGACAAAGCTAAATTTTGCCTCTTTTGTCAATCTGTTGTAAAGCGCAATGTCATCTTCTTTTTGCTGTTCGACGTATTCTTTGAATACTCCTTCGGGGTCCATTTTTTTATAATCTATAATTTGTGTGTAGGTTACATCACCGCCTTCTTTTTTTAATGTTATATCAGCCAAACCTTTTGGCATTTTGTCAATCAACTTTGCCAGATCATAAAATTCGATTACAATCCTGCCCCGATAAACATTGTTAGACGATTGTATATCGATGCTTTTTAATTTAACTTCTTTGGTGTTTTTAAAAGACTGCAAGAATAATCCCTTGTCTATTAACATTGACGGATCGAATTTATCTTCACTGCCGGAATTGGTAGCTTCTTTGTTAAAATTTTCCGAGGCTATTGATATCAATTGAAAATAATCATCATCAAGTGTGTATTCTATTATCATTTGTCCGCTGTTTTTATCGCTATTCAATATTATTTTGTGTGAATAACAGGAAAACATTAAAATAACTATTAAGAAAATTACTGCTAATTTTTTTAGCATTGAAAACTCCTTTGATAATTTGTTTTTTTAAGAAAATTATAAAACATTTTATAAAAAAAATAAACAAATATTGTTACAACATTTTTGTAATAATTTTTTAAAATCATTGTATAAATATTGAAATTATGATATTTATAAAAAGCTTTTTTCATTCTTAAATATTTAATTATTATACAGAAATTACCTGATTTTTTTAAGGGAATATTGATGCTTAAAAGAGTTTTTTACTTTTTGTTTATACTTTTTTTAATATTTTCATGCAAAGTAGTTACGGTTAAAGATAAAGATACGACCGCCAGAGTTTTATTTAAGAATATGATGAGGAAATCAGAAAAATTGGAGAAAGCTTATATATCTGGCTTAATGAGGATTGAGGGGGTTGAGGATATTCCTGCTGCTTATCTAAAATTTGAATCATCTTGTGATTTTAAATTAAAAACTGTAAATTTTAGGATAATAGCAATAAGGACTCCTATATTTGATATTTCTTTTGATAATAATGATGTTGTGCTTGTTAATCATACCAGCAAGGAATATATCAAATTAAAAATGGATCAATTGGATTTTTCAAAAATAATAGGAATTAATTTTAATCCGCTTGATATAGCCTATTTTTTTCTCGGTTGTGTCCCCTACTCAGAATCCATGGAAATGGTCGATTTTAAATGGAGTAAAAAAGAATATCAAATGGTGATTTCTGATAATATATCAAAATATACAATAAATTTGAATGATAAAGAAGAGATATTATCAGTTTTATTGAATAATCAATATCTTGGGAGTCTTGTCATCGCTCCTATATCATATAAAAAGGATAATGGGGAAAATAATCTACCGAATGTCTTATCTGTTAAAGATAATGAGGAGAATGTAAGAATAACATTTAGGATTAATAAATCGATAGTGGATTCATTGAATAATGATCTGCAGGATATTAATAAAATAATAAAGAATTACACAAAAATTACAGATATTAATAAAATGAAAATCGATAAGTCTAAAATATTTCAAACTAAAGAGGAATAATGCTTTTAAAGCGTTTTATAATAATCGTATTTTGCATTTTTATACTGAATCCAGTTGTTTTCTCGCAAAATAGTGAAATAATTAAAATAAATAAGATTTATTTTGAAGGACTTAAGGCTACCAATCCTAATTATATTCGTGTAATTTTACCTGTTAAGGAAGGCGATATCTGGAACAGTGAAGTTAAGGCTCTTCTTGAGAATAAGTTAAAAAAGATGACCAATATCATTGAAGCTTATCAAATAAATGAAGAACCTATCGATAAGAATAATATTAATCTACGTATAGTGATTACCGAAAAGGGCTCTTTTATCGTTGTTCCTTTTGTTACGTATTCCAATTCTCAAGGATTAAAGCCTCAGATAAAATTTATGCATTTTAACGTTGGTGGATACGGCAAATTTATGCTGGGTGAATTGCAGTTTTATCCTACTGAAAATTTCGACGGGTTTTTAACATATAAAGACAAAGCGATAAATAATAACGAAAATTATTCTATGTCTTTGACAGGGGAATTTAAAACTTCGGTATTAAACTATTATGCCAATGATTATAATGGATATCCACGTGGTATAGCTCCTATTGGAGTCATAGGAGGTGATGCTTATAAAAAATGGAATGATGAATTGTATCATGAAGGGATATTTAAATTTGATTATACGGCAAAATTACCGGGCAATGATATCGAAATTAATCCATACTTTAATTTTGATTTTAATTGTCTAACGGATAAACCAGATTCATTTAAACTTCCAGTCTATGAAATTAATCCTGACTTTGGACTTTCATTTAGTGTGCCTATAACAAAAATCTCTGCTATATTTACAGCTTTATTTGACTTTAATTATACATTTACGATCGGAGTAAAAAATAAAACACCAGATATTGGCGGAAATTTTACAAATTATAACGGC
>CAZHHK010000101.1:0-12523 GCA_964531405.1 uncultured Spirochaetales bacterium
ATTAATATTTTTCCCATATGAATAATTTACTTCTATAAATTGTTTTGCTTCATTGCCTAGCTGTTTTCTTAAGATTTTATCAGTGAACAAAATTTTCAAATAGTTATACCACTCCTCATCACTACTAGCCAAATATCCATTGATCCCATTTTTGACCAAATCTTTGTTTATTCCTACAGGTGATGCTAATACTGGAATACCAAGACTCATATACTGGATTAATTTAAATCCACACTTACCTTTTTCCCATTCATCATCAAATAATGGCATAATACCAATATCAAATTTTGAAATCTCCTCTTCTTCACTTTCAAGTTTCCACGGTATGTAAACAATTCTTTCAAATTCATCAATTTTATAATTATAAATATTTGATGATCCAATAATGTGGAAGTTAAAATCAAATTCTTTCGCTAATTTTGCTATGGAGTTTTTTATAATCTCCAAATTGATTAATGTTGTCCAACTACCAATCCATCCTATGACTAGTTTTTTTTCTCCTTTATCAACAAAATTTGTAGATTCATTTATTGATTTGTATACAGTTGGCAAAATAATAACCGTTCTATTATACTTTCTAGCATATTCAGCTAGGTATTCATTACCGACAATAACATAATCTGATATATTGCATATTTTTCCCACTTTTGACGGTTTTCTTAAAAAATCTCTCCAATTAGACCATCTTTTTGGTTTCAAAAAAATGGCATCATCAAAATCAAATATCATAGTTTTACTTAATTTCCTAGCTATATGTTCAACTAGGGGAGTAAAAAATGGAAATATTTCTCTATGGATATAGATTATATCATATTTATAAATAATTAATAAACTTGATAATCTTTTAATTAGGGAAAACAGCAAAATAATAATTTTAGTGAGGTTATTTAAAACTCCACTTTTATTTTTTATTTTAAAAAAATATTCTGAAAATAGAGAATTTACTTTACATGAAAACCCGATGGCGTTTAATTCCGGAATATATTGATAAACTCTATATCTTGAAGATGCGTCAAGAATAGGATAAGTAACAAAAAAAAGAATTTTCATGTTTTGATATTAGTAAATTGTCTTTTTACATTTTTAAGATACCATATATAAAAATGGGCTGGAAAAATTTCTATATGCCTGTATTTTATAATTTTAATCAACTGTCTCTTAATTCTATAATAACTCTTTAAAAGGATGTATATTTTTTCTTCAAGTGCATAAAATGATGGAAAGTTTGAATACTCTTTCCTTAATGCAGCTCTTTCTTGTTTTATTAAATTTGAATTTAAAATGCCCTTACTTTCTTCATGCCATCTGTAAAATGATAAAAATTTTTCAACATACTTAAACCTAACCCCATTTTTATACATTCTTAACCAGTATTCATGATCCATTGTATAGTGAAGTTCATTTCTTAAACCACCGATTTTTTCATATACAGCCCTACGCCAAAAGGTAGATGGTTGCTGGATGAAATTTAATGCATAAAGCATTATATTTTTTTCAAATCGAAGTTCATGGCGAGCCATCAAATGATTATCATTTTGATCTATGTTAATAGTATTACCGTACAAACAATCAATATCAGGGTTATTCATAAAAAAATCTGCGACAAATCTCAATGTGTCTTCAATAAACAAATCATCCGAATTAAGCCAACAGAATATATCGCCTGTCGCAATTTGAAATCCCTTATTTATTGCGTCTGATTGTCCATTATCTTTTTCACTTATCCAAGATGCTAATTTGTTTTCATATTTTTTGATTATTTCTAAAGTTCCATCAGATGAGCCTCCATCAATAACAATATATTCAAGATTAGGATAATTTTGTTCAATAACACTTTTAATAGTTCTTTCTATGAACAAACCTTGATTGTATGAAGGTGTTACAACTGATATCTTTGGAAAACTATCGGAATTCATTCTAAGTTTTTAAATATTTTCTAATTTTATTTTTGTGTTGTTAATGTCTGAATTAAATAAATAACGGAATCCAAAGCCTACGAAAAGCCATACCCAAAAATGGCTTCCATATGTTCTTATTTCAGGATTTAAAAAAGCAAATGACATAATCATTATTAATATAATTGTAATTAATACGATCTCACTTATTAAAATATTATCAAAGTTATAAAATCTTTTCAGCTTTCTTGTGTTATTAAAATATTTACCCAATAACATTATGTATCCCAGTAAACCTATTATCCCTATTTTAGAAAAAATTACTATATAATCATTATGCGGCTGCATATCTACAAGCCACTGCTTCATATCCGGATTATAAAATTCAAACCCGGCTCCCATTGGTTCACCGTAATAAAGACCACCTGGCGTATTGTACACGTTATATATAACTTGGGACCAGGCTAATACTCTAAAATATGTATTACCAGATGCCGAAAAGAATTTTTTAAAATCTCCCTGTACCAAGCTGGCGGGATGTAACATTGCAAAATATGTATCGGGATCGAATATCTCGTTGATTACTTCAAAACTAGCATCTATACTTTGCTGCATTTTGGGTGGAAATAAATAATACAAAAAAAAGTTAATAAAGATTACAAACACGCCTGCAACTAAAACGTATTTTAGAATTGTCCATAATTGTATTTTATAAAAGATTAGATATAAAAAGAACAGGCATAACGGTATGATGATAAAAATAGTTCTGGTTTGGCTTATCAATATTACAAATAAAAAAAATAGTATTAGAATTATTTTGCGAAGTGCTTTAGAAACATCTTTTTTATAGTATATTGCTTCATCTATTAATGTAAATATCAGTACAATGCCTATTATTAAAGAACCTCTTCCGCCTCCATATCTCATAATACCGCCGCTTGTATCCCATGCTTTCCCTATTAAATATAAAAACAATATTTTACCGCTATGGTAAAAAGCAGCGATATAAAATATTTTTTTTATTTTTTTTAATAAGCTGTTATCATAAATAGCATAACCAATAGGCAGAAATATTATTAAAAAAAACCACCTTGCTTCTCCAATTGCCCAACCGCCGTATAGTGGTAAGCCCCTTATCAATGAAAATGATGAAGTGCCTAAAAAAAATATTATCGGTATGAAGCCAATATAATTTATTATTTTTTTAGATGAACTTAATATGTAGCCTAGACTAGATATTACAAAAATTATTACAAAAATATCTAATAAAAGTATCCTAGAACCATGGCTGCCAAACCCAACTTCTCTTAATTCGTGGTCACCGGGAAAAATTAGGTATAAGGTGAAGAATAATAGAAATATTACTTGCGGTATATTTTTATATTTTGGGCTCAACCTAACGTACTAGCACAATTAAAGTTTTTAATAGTTTCTTTATATAATTCTATATATTTATTCACTACTATCTTTGAATCAAACTCATCTAAGACTTTTTGACGTGCATTTTGAGATATTCTTTCATATTCTCTGTTATTTAAAATCCATTCTATCCCATCTTTTAATTCTTCAATGGAAAAAGGCTTTGCTAGGAAACCATTTTTTTTGTGTTCTATCATATCACTATTTCCACCTATATCAAATGCTACCACTGGAGTACCACACGCCAATGATTCCATTATTACTAATGATAAATTTTCCTGATGAGATGGTACCAACGTTAAGTCCACCGCACTATAAATCAATTTTTGTTCATTTTCATCAGATACATATCCAAGAAAATGAATTCTTTTACCAATTGATTTTATTAAATCTTGATTATAATTTCCAAAAAATATTAGCTCAATTACATCGTTATCAATTATTGATAGGGCTCTTATTATATCGCTTAATCCCTTTCTAGGATTATTGTTAAATGTTGTGGCCCCGCATAAAATCAATTTTTTGTCTTTAGGGAGGTTCAAATCAGTTCGTGCATTTATTTTTTTTACTGGGTAAAAATTATCTGTATTAACAAGATTCGGTAAATTTTTGATGCTTCGCTGTTTAAGAAGTGTACTATTCTGTCCTAATTTTGCTATCCATTTGCTCAATCCTATTATCGTCATACCTGATATACTACTAAACGTTTTAACTTTTCTTCTAAATGTTAGTTTACTTAAATAACAATTATTGCTATCATTTAATACCTTGCATTTTGAACAATTATTTTGATATCCCAGACAATCTTCATTATAGTGGCATCCCCCTGTAAATAACCACATATCGTGCAATGAAAACACAAGCGGCTTATTAAACTTTTCAAGATCATTAATCCTTATCATACCATCACAGATCCAATGGAAATGAATAATATCAGGCTTAATTTCATTTATCTTTTTTATTATAAAACTTGATGGTATCCAGGATGGAGAAAATAAAGTCGTTGTTCTTTTTGTATAATATATTACTGGTAACTGATCAATGTGGTATCTTGCCTTAGAAATAAATTGCATGAATTTTCCACTTTTAGATAAGACTGTTGAGTCACTAGTGAATTTTCTTTGCACTAGCATTATTGACTGTTGCCCTTCTTCTAAAAGTGCTTTATGTAATCTATGTGCTGCTTTATGAGCACCCCCATTTGTATCATAAGTACTTATAATTAGAATCTTCATTTCCTTGCTTCACAGTATAGTGATGAAAATCCTTTGTAGGGTGTTCCGTCCTCATTTATATCAAGCAAATATTTATTGAATTCTGGTATTCCACTTTTGTTGAATTCATAAAATTCAATACTATTAAAATAGTTTCTAATCATCAACTGCCCCATACTAATTCTATCATACATCCATTTATGTTTTTCTCCAATTAGAATATTTTTATTTATAATAAAGGATCTTAATTGGGAAGGAATTAGGTAACTAATTAAACTTATATATTTCATTAATCCCCAATACTTTATTTTATTCAAATCAAAAACGTTTTTTATGTGTCTACCGTTAATTATTTCGGAATATGATTCCAACTCCTCACCAGTTCTGCTTTTAACATACGCTCTGATATCAGGATCATTAGATTTTTTTTTATAAAATGCTAATAATTCGCCTCCTGATTTTTCTCTTACCATTTGGTCTAATAATTCTAACTGGCTATAGAAATATTTATTTAATTCATTTTCTCCTATTTCATTATTGTATATAACTTTCAGATTTTTCAAATATTCGCTTACAATATTCTCTAGATCAGGGACCACAATTCTAATTAAACCATCTTTTTTCAATATTCGGTGGCATTCATTTAATAATGAATCAGCTTGTTTTGGTGACAGATGCTCAATAAAATGACTGCAATAAATAATGTCAACTGAATCATCATCAAAAGGTAATTTACCCAACAAATTAATTTTTTTAACTTCTTTTGAGTGGGCATTAAAATCTAAGTTTATCCATTCACTGTTATATCGATATCCACATGCTAAATTTAACTTTATCATAATAATAATTTAAATGTTGTAAAAAAATTAATCTAATGGATATTTTTTTTCTATTTCAATATGTTTTTTTTCTAAATTCAGTGTAACACCATCAATTAATCCACTTAATTTTGCTTTTATATTTAATTCGTCATTTTTATTTAAATATTTTGATTTGTTGTACAAATAAATATTATAAAAGATTTTCATTAAGACTTTAACGACATAAACTAAACTTTTTTTGTAGTACTTAATGTCATTTATTGTATCATTTCTATTATAATAATATATTCGCCATCCTTTTGGTTCTATTACTAAAGGAGTTGGATGAAAATGTAAAGAATTAAGGACTGTAACAACATCAAACTTTTTCTTTATTCTTTGCATATAATCCACTTCATCCCCCCTAAAAAAATAACGTTTATCGGGTAATCCAATTTCTTTAATTATGTTATTTTTTATTAGAGTGCCATTGAATAAATTTGCCCACCCAAAGAAAAAATTATTATGTTCTAATATTGAGGGTAATTCATTAAAGTTATTATATAATTTATTTAATCTTCCATTTTTATGCGATTCCCACAATCCAAATGTAAATTCATCCGATACTGGATCAATAACTATTGAATTAAGTACTCCAACATTTATATTATTTAATTCATTAAATCCTTCAATAAGTTTTTGCAAGGCATCTTCTTTAGGATATCCATCATCATCCATAACCCAAATAAAATCAAAATCTTCTTTTGAACATATTTCGATTCCGTAACTAAAACCCGCTGCACCACCAATATTTTCTTGCAAATATATTTCAGTAACTATACTTGGGAACTCTTTTAACATATCGCTAGTATCGTCAGTGCTTGCATTATTTAGAACAATAATTTTATTGGGTACTAAAGTTTGATTGAGAATAGATGTCAAACATCTTCTTAATAATTCTTTTCTATTCCTGGTCAATACAAAAGTTATTACACTATTCATTTCTTACTTATTATTAATTATTAATTTTTGAACAATTTCTAAGACTATATAATGAAAAATTATTGAATGAACACTTTCAGAAGTACACATATCATTCAAAGGTACATGTACAGAATGTTTGCTTAATTTTAATAACTTACCGCCATCAAATCCTGTTATACTAACAGTAACTAGGTTATTCTCATTTGCCCAAATAGCAGCTTTAATTATATTGGGGCTGTTGCCCGAGCCGCTTATACATACAAGCACATCCCCCGGATTGGCAAAGGTTCTAAGCTGCTGCTCAAAAATAGTATCATATCCGTCGTCGTTTCCAAGCGCAGTAACAAAAGGTAAATTATCAGTTAAACTCAACGCCTTTATTCTCTTTTTCTGCTCAATACTTTTTCTAGTTCCTTTCGCTAAATCCTGGGCAAAATGAGAAGCATTGGCAGCAGAGCCTCCATTGCCAATAACAAAAATCATTTTTTCTTCTTCATATGCATTAATTATAATATCAATAAAATTATTTATTTGTTTTTCATCAAGCTTTTCAATTGTCGCATTGAGAGCTTTAATATATTCGCTAAATACCATTTTTATTTCCTTTTATTATTTTAAACCACTCTTTGTTAGCTTTATTTAAGTTTTCAATTGTTCCAATATCCATTAGAAAATCTTTAGTTTGCCAACCTGCCATCTTCCCTATCAATTTAGGCAGAAGATGGAATCCTATGTCGGTTATTTCATGGTTAGGAATTAAGTTTAGAATTTCCGGCTTTGCAATATACAAACCGGCATTCGCTAGTTTTGAACTGGGTTCTTTAGGTTTTTCTTTGAAATCAATTATAAGATTGTTATTATCAAGTTCTGCAATACCGCACATAGTAGGGTTTTCAGTTTCAAATAATGCCATACTTAAAAGTTGTTTATAATTTTCGTGGAATTTGGAAAATGATGTTAAATCATAATTTGTAAGATTATCTGCATATAAAATAAAAAATGCTTCTTCATCTTTCACAAAGTCTTTGTTTTCCCTTAAAGTTCCCCCGCTCCCAATCAGTTTTTCTTCATAAAATAATTGAAATTTGATTTTGGTATTATAGGCTTTTACAAAATCTTCAACTTTACTGCTTAAATAATGAAGATTTATTAACACTTCCCTAATTCCGTGTTTCTCCATTAGATCAATCCACCAAGCTAAAAGTGGCTTACCGCAAATTGGAACCAAACATTTAGGTGTTTTATCAGTTATGGGTTTTAGCCTTGTACCCAACCCGGCTGCCAATAAGAATGCTTTAGTTATCAAAATTATTTATGGAAGGAAATTTGAATCGAATCTTATATTAAAAATTATTCTTGTTCCAAATGAATCAAGCATAAAAGGTAGTTCCTTATACTCATTCATTGCTTTCCTGAATTTGTCCTGTTTATCCCTTGGTACATAGCTAAGCAAAAAACCACCGCCTCCTGCTCCTGCAATCTTGCAGCCGGTTGCGCCGTTTTCCATTGCCAGGTTAACCATGTTATCTATAACGCCGTTTGTTATATTATCTGTAAGTGATTTTTTTGCTTCCCAATTTAATCTTAACACCTCACCTATTTCTTTAAAACTTTTTGCCTCAATTGCTCTTTCTACGTTGTGAACAAGATTAGAAATTAATAATAATTCCTTATTTTTAGATTCAATATTATTTTTTTGATCATTTAAAATTACATTTGCATCTCTTGTAATATTGGTAAAATGCAAAGTAAGATTTGATCCCATTACTCTTCTTTCATTTGCGTTTATGTTGAAGCTTTTAATTTCTACAGACTCATCTTTATTAAAAGTAATTTTTTTCAATCCTCCGTATGCAGCAATATATTGATCCTGTTTTCCAATTGGTTTTTTTAATATATCAATCTCTATTTCGCAAGCTTCCTTTGCTAATATTTCCTGTGTAACTTGAACACCTTTGTAAGTATAAAGAGCATTTAACAAACCCACTGTCAAAGTTGAAGAAGAACCTAAGCCTGTTCCTTTGGACGGAATATCGGCTAAAGTAATAATTTCTATACCTTTTAAAATACCAACTTTTTTTAATGACTCTTTTATAAGCTCGTGTTTGATTTGATCAACCGAGTCAACAATCTCATTATCAGTATAATGAAGAACAATTTTATCGTCGAATCTCTCTTTTACTATAACATAAATATATTTATCAATGGTCGTCGATATAACATGGCCTAAATTGTTAATATAGAAATCTTTAAGGTCAGTTCCGCCGCCTATAAGGCTTATTCTTAATGGTGTTTTAGATATTATCATTATTATTCAATTTTTTTATTAATATTTTGGTTTCTTTCTCCAGAGGTAAGCTGACCTTATAATATCTTCTAAAGTCTTGGCTGGCTGCCAGCCTAATTCCTTCTTTGCCTTTATATTCGATGCAATTAGTATTGCAGGATCACCCGATCTTTTTTCTCCAATTTTATAATTTACTTTTTTACCTATAAAATTTTCTGCGGAATTAATAATTTCTAATACGGAGTACCCTTTTTCTGTGCCAAGGTTGAAGAATTTATTTTTAGATTTTTCAAAGCATTCCATTCCTAAAATATGTGCTAGCGCTATATCTTCTACATGAATATAGTCCCGGACACCCGTCCCATCAATAGTATTAAAGACATTTCCGAAAACTGTAACTATTTCTCTTTTATTTAATATTTGATCCAGTACGACAGGTATTAAATGGGTTTCATAAGGCCTTGATTCACCGCGATTTTCTGTAGCCCCGGCAGCACAGAAATACCTAAATACAATAAAATTTAAATCATAAGCATGCGCGAAATCCGACAAGATATTTTCAACAGTTAACTTTGAAGTGCCGTAAGGATTAACCGGATTTAGTTGATGAAGTTCGTCTATAGGTGAATATAAAGGCTCTCCGTATACAGCTGCAGTTGATGAAAAGATCATTTTCTTCACATTAAATTTGATCATCGTCTTTAACAGGGAGATCGTATTTATTACATTATTCTCATAATATTTTAAAGGATCGGTTACCGAATCCGGCACATTAGCAGAGGCTGCAAAGTGGAATACAAAATCAATTTTGTATTTATTAAAAATTTCTTCTAAGGTATTTATGTCGCCAAAATTAGATTCATAAAAAATAGAGTCATTAGAAATTGCCTCTAGTTTTCCCTCCCGAAGATCGTCAATTATAATTACTTTATAACCTTTTTTTTCTAACAATTCGGAAGTCACGCTACCAATATATCCGGCGCCACCTGTTACTAAAATCGTATAATTCATTTAATTTTTCATTTTATTATTTATTGAATAATGACTTAAATTTTGCTATACTTGAACCGATAACTTGATGCATATCATAATATCTAAATTCTGCTAGTCTACCTATAAATATGACATCTCTTTCATTTTCAGTTAATATTGAATAGTTATTGTATTGTTTTTCCGATTCCGAATTCCTAATAGGGTAGTATGGCTCATTTCGACTATCAGTTGAATGAGAGTATTCTTCAAAACCAATTGACCTTTCAAATTTTTTTTCTGGTGTAAACCATTTATGTTCATGAATTCTTGTATAAGGTACTGACAAATCCGTAAAATTTATGTTAGAAGTTCCTAAAATATCTGTATCTCTAATTTCCTTAAAAGTTACTGTGCGGTATGGAAGGTATCCAAATTTGTAAGCAAAATACTCATCAATAGAACCGGTATAAACAAGTCTCTTGTAATTATTTCTCCAGCTATCCTTGAATTCCTTAAAATCTGAATTCAGAATAATTCTAATACCGTCAAAATCTAGCAGCCTTTCGAACATTTTTGTATAACCATCAATTGGAATTCCTTGGTATACATCATTAAAATAATTATCATTATAATTAAATCTTATCGGAAGTCTTTTCGCAGTTGAAACTGGTATATTTTTAGGATCTGTTTCCCACTGTTTGATAGTATAATATTTATAAAATGCTTCGTACAAATCTTTGCCTAGTTGGTTTAAAATGAATTCTTCAAAATTTGTAACAGCAATATCCTTCTCTCTAATTTGTTCAATAAATTTTTGTGCCTCAATCGGAGATAAAGATTTATCAAAATATTGGTTTATCGTATGTAAATTAATTGGTAAAGAATATATCTTCCCTTTATAACATGCCTTTACTCTATTGGTAAAAGTATTAAAAGTAGAAAATCTATTTACAAAATCCCAGATCTCTTTAGAATTTGTATGGAATATATGCGGTCCGTATTTATGCACCTCGACCCTTGTTTCTTCATCGACATACGTATAACAATTACCACCTATATGGTTTCTTTTGTCTACTATATGACTGGTCATACCATTCTCAGCAGCATATCTGGCAAATGTAGCACCCGCAAAACCGCAACCAATGATAAGAAAATCCGCTTTAAATGAATTCATAATTTTTATTTAGTTGTTATTCAATTTTATAAATTTTATTAGATTTAACAATTCTTTTGAGCTAAACAAATCAATTCCCTTTTGTTTTAGTTTAATAAAGGTCGCAGCAGAAATATAAATTTCCGTTAATACCCAAGCAATTGCAGTGCCATTTCCCAATAAGAAAGGAGTTAAAAGAATATTAAACAAAATATTTAATAAAGCTCCAAAAGCAGAAATTCTCAAAATTATTTTATCATTTTTTAGATTTAGTAAACCTAAAGTTCCACATACCGAACTAACGCCAATTATAAAAGGAAGAAAAGAAATTAATTGTAAAGTAATAATAGCAGGCAAAAATTGGTCACCAAACATTATTTTTATTGCGATTGGCGCAAGGATAACAATTAATAGAGAAGTCAAAAGAGTTATAATTAAAATTATAGCAAATATTTTTTTTAATTTCAAAACACCGTTTTCAAAAGACTTATTAAATGAATTTGCTATATAAGGATACATTGTTTGCGAAAAAGGGCCTAAAAAAATACCTATTGCCACATACATCAGTTTCATGGCAGCAGAAAAATATCCTACTTCTATATTAGTTGCAAAAAATCCTAAAATTACCACATTACTTGTTGTATAAATATTTATAACTACACTAGAAACAAACAATGCAAAACTTTCTTTCAAGGTATTTATCACTTTTTTGAATTTTGGTATACACAATTTTATCTTAAAAATTTTTATTGCATAAATAAAAGCTGCAATACCTATAATTAATTGGGTAATCGAATAAATAGCTTGAAGAAAAATATAATCATTTCTTACTTTTATTAAAAAAAATATTGAAATCGTCGAAACTATTCTTATTAAAAAACTAAAGAATGCAGTTCTTGATAGTTTTTCTATCCCCTGGAAAAACCAAGTTGGGTAAAAAAAGTTTCCAATAATTATACTGTAAGTTACAATATAAAGAGTAGAATCCTGATTAAATTTTGGGACAAGAAGAATTAAAATTAAAAATAGAACTGTGCAAAAAATTCCAAGTAATATTTTTGCAGCTGTGACTGAATAAAATATTTCTGAAATTTTTTCTTTATTATCTCTATTAAATGAAATATCCCTTGAGGCTGTTAAATCAAAACCGAAATTTATTATAAGTACAAAGTATGCAATAAATGAATTTGCAAAATTTATTAATCCATAATTCCCTGGCCCGATTACTCTTACTACATAAGGGACAGTAATAATTGGAAGAATATAACTTGCTATTTGCAAAGAACTTAGTGATAGGAAATTTGAAATAAGATTTTTGTTAATTTTCATTTCCTGAATGAATAGAATTATAATTTTTTATTTTTTACTAAAGTTTTAAAATTTGTTATATAAGGATCAACAATTTCACGAAGAATTTAGAATCCAATTATAATTATTAACCCGAAAGTTTATTGATTCACTTTAACCTTATTATAAAAATTCGGTAAAATGTTTTTTATAGTTTAAAAAGAGCTATACATCTATCATAAGGAGAAATTGTAAGTTTTTTAAATAATCCTTCGCATATCTTTTCAAACCTACAAGCATTCAAGCCAATTAAAATGCTCAAAATATTAACCCCCAAATAGAAACTTGTCCCATCATGCAACGATGCATCAATTCAATAATGCAGACACAACAAAATTAACATTTCCATCCCATGCAAACATGATAGAATTAGAGACCTATCTACCGATAGGTAGATTATAAATTTGCCAATTATAAAAAGGGGTTAATTATAAATTTGTTCTACATTAAAT
>CAZHHK010000102.1:0-12382 GCA_964531405.1 uncultured Spirochaetales bacterium
GAAATTATACATTAATAAATCATATTATTCAACTATTTTGGGACGCACTCTTAATGAAAGATAAAATTATTTAAAAATTTAAAAGTTTTTACATGCAAATTACAATGTGAAATTAATTTGACAAAACTTATAATTAGCAATATATAGTGATAAATTTTATTTATTAAGGAAAAAACAATTGTCTGATAAGTGTATTAACCACCCTGAAAAAAATGCTTTTACAAAATGCGATTCATGCGGCAGAAGCTACTGTGAGGAATGTCTTCAAAAGAGCGGTGATAAATATTACTGCTATCACCATGGATGTCAACTTGTTTTAAAAATAGAAAATCAAAAAAAATCTCAATCGGTTGAATTCGTCAATCCAACCGAATTAAAAAAAGCATCGATTTTATTAAGAATTATCAATTTCATTATAGATGTAGTTATATTTCGTGCAGTTATGACTCTTACTCTTGATCAGCTGTTTTCAAAGCAGTTTATAAATCAGGAGAATTTTACCATGACTGATATAATAATCTTTTTTAGTCAGATTATTTTATTGATTTTATATTTTTTTATATTTGAATCTTTATTTCAAAAAACACCAGCAAAATTTATAACAAGGACAAAGGTTGTAGATTTAAAAGGCGATAAACCTAAAATGCGCACCTTTTTATTAAGATCGATTTTAAGATTCTTGCCATTTGAAATATTTTCAGTTTCATTTAATGATAAAACATGGTGGCATGACAGATTAAGTAAAACAATCGTTGTGCAAGAAAAATCGTTTGTTGTGGATTATGAAGAAAACGATTTGGATGATTAAATTTTGGTAATTAACAACATGTTCTTTTTTTTGTAATAATTTAATCTAAGAATTCCCCGCAATTCATTGCGGGTGTTGTTGATTAAAAAACATTATATAGAAATAAAGTTTTCACCTCTTTGTTTCCCGGACTTTTTATATATAAAATCAAAATTTATAACTAAAATTAATTTTTCTAACTTGCATTTGTTTTGTAAATAACCTATTTTATTTTTATAAAAGAATCATTTGTTAATTCTTTTATAAAAATAAAAACAAGGACTACTATATGAATCGTCTTAAAATTTTTTCACTAATTACATTATTATTAATTATTTTATTAAATTGCAATAGCAATAAAAAAATTGGGAAGATTTTAAACATAAACATCCCTGCGCCTTCGCTGAGTAATAACAGAATTGATGAGCCATTAAATCAGCCAGCAGTAATTTATCTCCCACCCTCTTATAATAAATTTGGCAAAAGATTTCCTGTAGTTTATTTCCTTCCGGGATTTAATACGCCTATTACTGCTTACACAAGCGGATTTTTTCAAGGTTTTACCTTAAGATCAATAGATGATTTGATTAAAAATAAAAAAATTAATGAAATGATTTTTGTTATAATTAATGGTAGGAATAAATTAGGAGGAAGTTTTTATGTTAATTCTCCTGTAACTGGAAATTGGGAAAATTTTATCGCCAAAGATGTTGTCGCTTATATTGATAAAAACTATAAAACAATAAAAAATGTCAATTCAAGAGGCATAGCGGGACATTCCATGGGGGGTTTTGGTGCATTAAATATTGCTATGAAACACCCAGATGTTTTTTGCGCTGTTTATTCTTTGAGCCCAGGTTTATTTGATGAAAATGGACTAAAGGATGCTATGGTTTCATGGCAATCACTGAGGATTATTCTTAATGCTTATGGTGCTGCCTTCTCTCCAGATTTAAACATTGAATCTCCCTATGCAGAAATCCCAAAGAGTGATAAAGATGCTTCATGGTCAAGATGGGAAGATGGCTTTGGCAATCTTAAAAATAAGGTTTATGATTATAAAAACAATCTCCTTTTATTAAAAAGAATTGTAATAGATGTGGGAACTAATGATGAATATCAGTGGATTCTAAGAGGATCAAGATATTTTTCTAAAGAATTAACTTCCGCAGGTATACCAAATGATTTAGTCGAATATGAAGGCAATCATATAAATAAAATCGGAAAAAGAATTGAAAATTACTTATTGCCGTTTTTTTCCAGTATACTGAAATTTAAATAATTAGGTAACAAATCCCCCGACATCCACGTAAGGATTTAGTGTCGGCATTGGCAAGGATGCCAAAATGCCGACCTAATAAACCACCAATAGTTAAATGGATAAATTGTTAAAAAGACCGAACAGCCCGAACCCTTAGATTAATGACCTTATCAGTGTAGCTCTGGTAGCCATTGTTGAGGCTTTGACCCCACGCACTGCCACTATCGTACTCGGACGACGACCAATAGTTCTCAACGGTAAACCAGCCCATAGCTGTCTTGTTCAGATAAAGCATATTTAGTTCGTCTTTTGAGGGCAGGTACCAGTCGGAGTATACACCTGTTCCTGTATCGGCATTGGTATAGTCATCACATAATTTCGCCGCATAGCTTCCTGCACCCTGATTACTTACTATTGTATTTGTATTTGCCTGTCCTGTACCCAATACAGTCCCGGTTGCGTTGGTTGTTGTATAACTTCCATTGTACCATTGTATTCCTGTACTCAAGTCAGCTGTTGATGCAATAAGTCCGTGTGTTTGCCCTGACACATACCCCGGATCACCTGGCTGTAATATATAAGCAATAATCCCACCTTGATAAGCCATGCCAATAGTAAGAGATGAACTTGATGAACTCGATGAAACAGAACCGCCACCTCCACCGTCACTACTGGATGAAGGTTGCTCACAGTTAAAAAATAATAGTGTAATCAAAAGATTACAGTCAAAATAAAAAATCCTTTTTTCATGCATTTTCTCCAATCGTTTTAATAATAATTTATAAAAAACGACTTAAACAGATTTAGAAAATGCTTAAGCCTTAATTTTTTTTATATTGTATAATATTTATACTTATTGCATAGTATAAAAAGATAAGAAGTTGTTATTTTACATTTCATTTAATTAGCTATATTATACTACATTCTATAAAAATTCAAATTTTTTATTCATTTTCTTCTCTTGCCCTCAACAGACACGGGCTCTTCTGCCAAAAACCAGCTCAATGCCAGGCTATGCCGCATAACTACCCATGTATTTGCAAAGTGATGTTTAGCAAGGTATTTGAGCGAGCACCTTTAATGCAAACTTCAATTATTATAATGAATCACCCCTCAGCAAGCTGGCGTGGTATCAAAAGACTAGGAATATATAATAAGATTAAAGCGAGCTTCGTGGAATTAGACTCGCAGAGATTAAAAAAATTTAAGTGACCGGCTAATCATCCGCTGGCTTAAAAAATATATCTTTTTTATTTTTTTCAGGAAGATATTTCCAATATCTTGCAGGAAGAAACTGCCGCTGCAATTTAAGATTTTTTCTTTCATTGATAGCAATTTTTTTAAAGAAAATTTTCCAGAGCACCTGATACTTCTCCTCGTTTTCGTCGAAAATATTTTTATCCAGATTTTCTCCTTCCTGCAAAAGTTTTTCTTCAAAATTATCTATAAAAATAAGTCTTGCGTTACCGTCTTTGCAGAATACTCCAATGTTTCTTGAAATATCATGGATTAACCATTCTTGATTTGAAAATCTTTTTTTAAAATGATCCATTAGTAATCCCACGATATTATTATCAGGCTCTATTGCAGCATAGTATAATCCATCCTTTAAAAGCTTGAATCTTAGGATTCCAAGAAATTTTTGCCTTTCCCACGCAACCTTACGAAAAGCGTTTTTTACAGCCCGTACCGAATCATTTGCATAAAACCCATCAACATTTTTTCCATATTCAAAAGAGATTTTAACATAATCCATTATTTTTTTCTCGATATTATCTTCATTAGACAGGAAGGCATAGTAAATATTCTGCATCATATAAAGACCAAATTTATTCGAAAGAATTTTTATGACACACTCGGCTTTTTTTGTATCCGTTGCGACATTCTTATTGCAAGAAAACAAATCTGGATTAAATTTGTTTTCTATAAAAACACCATCAGGACTTTCTTTTGATAAAACACCTTCATGAATAACACTCAATAAGCCTTGAAAACTCCCATCATAGATATAATTCATACAACCATATCTCCAAAAAGGCGTAATTGTCCAGATTCATCTTTTTTATTATGTTCAAGAAGCTTTGTTTTAATAGCAGTCTCATTAAATTCTTTTTTTGTTTCAAAAAACTTTCCATTGCATGTAATAAAAAATTTTGCACGTTTTAAAACAATCCCGATTTTTTTTAAGTCTTCAAATCTTAAATTAGCATATTTTCTTGATGCTACGATTTTTTGAGCTCCCAGGACTCCTATGCCGGGGACACGAAGAAGGGTATTGTAATCCGCTTTATTTATTTCAATGGGAAATAAATGCAAATTCCTTAAAGCCCAGCTTGCTTTAGGATCAAAATTTTCGTCGAAGTTGGGATTTGCCTCATCGATGATTTCATCAACCCTAAATTTATAAAAGCGTAAAAGCCAGTCTGCTTGATAAAGCCTG
Organism: uncultured Spirochaetales bacterium; assembly: GCA_964531405.1. Lineage (GTDB taxonomy): Bacteria > Spirochaetota > GWE2-31-10 > GWE2-31-10 > JAFGQB01 > CAZHHK01. Next base: position 4,489 of record CAZHHK010000102.1, read on the forward strand.
TTTTCTCTTTTTAAGGGAGGTTTTGCGATAACAGGAAGTCTGGAATCATTATTTGAAACCGGTATATAAGCCGAATAATAAACTCTTTTTAGTTTAAATGTATCATAAAGCTTACTTGCAAGTTTCATGATCTTAAAATCGGTATCAGGTGTTGCCCCGATTATCAATTGAGTACTCTGCCCGGCGGGGACAAAACTCGGCAGTTTTTTATTCTTTTTTTTCTCTTCGATATTATCAATAATATTATGACCTATAAAAGACATCGGTTTTATAATATCTTTTTTCTTTTTATCAGGCGCAAGTTTATTGAGGCTTTCTTCGCTGGGAAGCTCGATATTGACACTCATCCTGTCAACATAAAAACCCGCCTTTTTTATTAAAGACTCACTTGCCCCCGGGATTGCTTTCATATGAATATATCCACGGAATAAATGTTCGCATCGGAGTTTTTTTACAATGCTCAAAAGATTTTCCATTGTATAATCAGGATTTTTTATAATCCCTGAACTCAAGAAAAGTCCTTCTATATAATTCCTTTTGTAAAAATTGAGTGTTAAATCAACTACCTCTTTAACACTAAAAGAAGCTCTTTTAATATCATTCGACCTGCGATTTATACAATAAGCGCAATCATATATACAATAGTTGGTAAAAAGGATTTTTAAAAGTGAAATGCAGCGCCCGTCATCAGCCCAGCTGTGGCAGATCCCTGCTTTTGCACCGTTACCCAGCCCTCCTTTGATATTAGCCCTATCACTACCGCTTGAGGAGCATGAAACATCGTATTTTGCCGCATCTGCTAAAATCTCGAGTTTAGTAAATATATCCATTTTTAATAAATAGAACAAAACTAGAACAAAGTCAAGAATAATTTTTTTAAATAAAACTAGCCTATATATTAATATTGATTTACTTTAATAAATAAAATATATTTTATATTCAAATAGTATAATAAACGATTAAGAGCATAATAAATGAAAATGTTAATATTTATTTTTTATTTTATGACTATAGCAAATCTTTTAGCAACAGATTATATTATTGGGAATAATGGTGAAATGATATCATTATCCGATGATATTGTTTTAAATGAAAATGGGCAAGAGGAAAATTATTATTATTTTACCACTAAAAAACATCCGCAGATTTTAATTCAAATAATCTCAAAAACTGATGAATGTAACCAAAAAGAAATAATAAAAAATTTAGTTGATAAAATGAAACTTTATGATACTGTTTTATCAAAAAGTGATAATACTATTTATCTAGAATATATCGTTATACCTGATGAAAAAAACAGAAATCAAGATAACGAAAATAGCATGGTTTTAATAATCTGGGAAATATGTAAAAATAACAGGCAATATCTTTTAACATTTCTTTTAAAATACAAAGATTATCTGGAAACGGATATTGACGACTTAAAACAATTCGGCAGGACTTTGATTAAAAATATAAAAATTAGAGATGATTAAATTTTTTTTGCCTCGATTATCGATACAAAAGATCTAGTCTGAAGAGCCTTTGTCATTTTGAAGCCCGTTTTGTTAAACAGCCTTCTAAATTGGCTTATACTTCTTTCTTTTCCGCCGAATGTTGTCATCATTAAAACATCAAGATACAGTCTGTACCAGTTATAATCTACATCTTTTATGGTTAATTCCAATAAAATAATCGTATCCCCGCTTTTCATCGATTTATTACAATTACTTAGAATTTTCATTGCATCTTCATCATCCCAGTCATGGATTATATCTTTCATAATGTATAAATCGCCGCCTGTTGGAATATCGTCAAAAAAATTTCCTTCGGCAAATTTACATCTTTCGCCAAACGTGTTGTTTTTTTGGCTTCATTTATCACATCGATATTATCAAAAAGTATTCCATTGGTATTTTTGTATTTCTCCAGTATAGAGTAAAGCAAATGACCCTTGCCGCCTCCGATGTCAACAATGGTTTTATACTTACCAAAATTATAATCCGCTATTACAGCAGGAGTTATTGCATGCGTAAGCTCTTCCATGCTGTTATGAAAATAGTTTGAAAGTAATTTATTCTTGCTTAAATGATCCCAGTAAGATTTTTCATCATCCGCCCTTAACACTTCACCTGTTTTAACATAATGAGGAATATTTTTAGAAACATCATACCAATCATAGATTATTGTAATTGCAAGGTTATAAAGCCCTTCGTTTTTATCATCATTAATCAGTAATTTGCCGGTTTTACCCAACTTATATACCCTGGACATTGTATCGATTTCAACAATTTGCATAGCATTCAAGGTTCTTAATAATCTGTATAGTGCCTCTCTATTGGTATTTGTCTCCTTTTGTAATTCGTCCAATGACATAGATTTATTTTTGGCAAGAAGGTCTATAATTTTTAATTCGATAGCGGCTTTGATGAGAGGTACATACATATGCCCGATTAATTGATATTGCAGGAAAAGAGAAGGAGGATATTTATCCAATCTCTTTTTTTCCATTTTTACAAATTTACGTATAAAAGCATTATATTTAGATGGCTCTATACTCATTCTAAAATTAATTCTCCATTTTTTATATTATTTAATAAATATTAAATAATGACATCTTATAATCTTTAATTATTATAAAGTCAATGAAAAATAAAATCATTTTATTAAGATATTTATTATAAATTATCGTCTTTTCCCTGAGCTTGACGCGGTTAATTTCAATATGTGCAAATTAGTATAAAATTGATAGATTTCACTCAAGAGATAAAAATTAAAAAAAATTCTAATTTTAAAAAAAACGATCAAAATCTTAGATTTTTGGTATAATATTTAATAAAAAGTAAAAGCAGGGGCTTTTGTGTGAAAGATTATTTTTTTGATATTCATTGCCACATTTTTAATCTCAGTCATCCTAATTTGCTTTTGTTTGTAAAAAGATTATTATCAGAAAAAAAAGTGCAAATAACTGCGGTTTTAATTGCATTTCTTCTTCTGATATTCACTATAGTAAGTAGAATATTCATCAGGACAAATAATCAGATTGTCGATCAAATTCTTTTTTATTCATCTATTATTTTTTCAATTTTGTTTTTTATAATTTTAATTCTTTTGATTAATACCTCACTTTTAAAAATATTAACGAGTCTGCCAATTATAAATAGATCCATAAACCTTGTATCAGTTATGGAAAACAATCTGGGTGATTTCTTTCAGCTTATGGAAAATGATATTGTTAAACTCCAGCAAGAAAAGAAAATAAAACAACAAAATATAATCATAACTCCTTTAATGATGGATTTTGGCTATAAATGGGTAAATGATTTTCCAGATATTTACTACAATAAACTTTCAAGAAAACCTATCACGGATCAGGTAATCGATCTTTTAAACGGTATTAGAGAATACAGAGGAAAAACAAAAAAAAGAAATCCTATAATTGAAGTATATCCTTTTTTAGGTATTAATACACAAAATTATCCATGGGATAACGAATCAAAAGTAAAATTGAGAAAAAAAATAAACATTAATAAATTACAAAAAAAACTTGGCAAAGATAAAATAGAATATGTTTCGCTAAACTCAAAAGACAGGTTTTTAAGATATTACGGCAATATGGACAACAAGGATAAAGAGATAATTCTTCAGCATATAAATACTATTGATAAAGATCAGATCGATTATCTTTATGAAGAATCAAATAGACAAAAAGCTACTAAAAGAAAGAGAACTACGGTTAAAGTATTATTAAACAAATATTTTGGTAAATTTAAAATTGAATCACCAGATAAAAGACATGATAAGCTATTTAATAAAATGGGTAAATTTAACGGCAACATAGATGATAAAAAGACTGATTATAATTATTTCTTTGCCGGCATAAAAGTCTATCCACCACTCGGGTTTGATCCCATGCCAGATGATCCTATTGAATGTAAAAAAGTTAGATATATGTATGATATGTGCATTAAAAAAAATATTCCAATCACAACTCATGGGGCGGAAGGGGGATTTCAAGTTATTGAAAATAGACTTATAAAAAAATACGTTTATTACAATTGGGAAAAAGTATTGGATGATGAAAAATATAAATCGCTAAAAATAAATTTTGCGCATTTTGGTAATTTTAAATATAAATATGCTAAATATATTTTTAAACTTATATTAAATCATGATAATGTATATACAGATTTTTCATATAAATGTTTTAAAAAGAATGATTATAAAAAATTATTTAAACTTATAAACAAACTCACAAAGGATAACAAGGAGTACAGGAATAAATTGTTGACACATATTAATTTTGGGACAGATTTTATGATAAATCTTCTCCGTACAAATTCTTATTATGAATATTTAAGCAATTTTATGGATGATAAAAACAATTATTTCAGTTTGGACGAAAAAAAACTATTTTATAAATCCAATCCTATGAAATTTTTATTTTAATGTCTTAAAAAAACAAATTTTTTAAAGGATATTTATGTCAAAAAAATATAAAGTCTGGTCATTGAATGCCGCAGAAAATTTAGTTAAATACACAGAAAATCCAACGGATTCTGAAGACATGTGGTTGAAACAACTTGAGTTTGAATTAAAAGATATCGATTTTGATATAGAATTCGGTAATAGAACCGTAAGAGATGCTCATATTACAAATATCATGCCTGATGATGAATACTTTGTGCCAATTGCAATAAAAACAATAGGACAATACTTTGATAAACCACCAGCAGGAAGTGATACAGCAATATTAAACAACATACAGGGATATTATAAGAGCAAGGGACAGGAGGATTATAAATTTTTTTGGTCCGATGAATGCGGTAAAATTTATGATTCTTCAAAAATGATAACCGATCAATACATGGGTTATTATGAATTCCTGTTGAATAACGGGATAAATCATATTTTAATCGGGTATAGCCAAGGAGGTCTTGTAGCAAGATACCTCGCTTATCTTGACGAATATGTATTTAAAAAAAATATTATAAAAGGCGTGATAACTATTTCCTCTCCCAATTATGGATCGCCTCTAGCTAACAGCGACAACCAAAACGATATAACAAAAAAAATAATTGAGGCATTATACATGTTGCTGTCTTTTTATAAACCTGATTTTTCAGATCTTATCCACTGGAACCAAAATAAGATTAACTTCAGCGATATCATAATGGTTTTAAATATGATAATAAAAGGGGTAAGGAGTCTTACCAATATTAAAAAGGAATCAAAAGAAAATTTTATATATTTCATAATGACAATAAAAAAATGGTTAGGCGGATTATCGGATGATATTAATAATTCGTTTTATGATCTTAAGATATTCAGGATAGAGGATGATTATTCGGTACTTAATCTTGTCAACAATAATGATCCTCAAAACATTTTTTACGGCGGGATAATTTCAACCGATAATGATCTAGAAAAGATGATAGATTCGTTTATCGAAGAATCTTTTGCTCCCATATTACAGGGATTGATTAGAGAAGTCTTACATAATACAAAATTCCAGATGCTGGATAAGACATTCATAGAAAATGTCAGCAGCATATCTAAAATATATAAAAAGGAAATAATGAAGGAGTATACACAAGGTACATCACAAACGGTAAAAGATATAATCAGGATATATGATAATGGCCTGTATAAATTAAACAAGCAAATGCATGATTTTGTAATACCATCCTCCTATCAGCTTTTATGTAAAGGGAGCAATCTTGATAAATGTTTTATCCCTGACAAAAATTTTCTTGGCAATCAGTTAAACACTAGTGCTAATCATAATACAGGTAAAAGCCTGCGTTTTGAGGGCGGGAAAGTTAATTTTAAATTCTTAAAGCAATATATAAGGAAAATAATCATTATGGATAATCAAAACTAATATTGGATTGTCCTGATTAAAATACAACAATTATTTGCTATTGAAACACCTTTAGATATAATTGCTTTTTTATTAAAATTTATAACTTAGGGAAAAACTGAGATCATTATCAAGATATCTATTAAAACTTATATCAGGTAAAATCCCAAGCTTTTCACGCAATTTTTCATTGTACTCTTCTACAGCCCTTCGTATTACGTCAACGTTAAATTTATATCTGTAAAGGAGTGAAAATGTTACGGTAAGACCTATTATCATCCCTAAGAGTGAAGCTCCGGCTAATACAATACAGATATTACCGGTTATTACAAAGCCCGAATCAATCGGGTCATTATTTGTTTGTTTAGCGATATAGATGATAGATGGTATCAGCAGTAGACCTGTTGTAACTCCAAAAATAGCAGTTGTTGTAAAACCGGAAATTTTTATTCTTTTAATCCTGTCATTAGTTTTTAATAAATAAGAATCGTTAGTTAATTTTAAAAATTCATCAAAAGTAATTGGTTGATTCCCCTTTTTAAAATAGAATATTTTTATATTTGCTGGATACATTACATCAAACTGTTCTTTAAATTCAAAAGTTATTTTTTCTTTGTCATATTGTTTGATTTTTTCAGTGTTTGCTGGATTCTCACTAGAAAAAATAATTACGGGCAAAACGAAAAATATAATTAGTAAAAATGTTTTTTTCAATTAAACTTCCTTAATCAATAATTTTTATAAAAGCCTTTGTTTAGTTTTTCCTCATCCCATGGATTTATTTTGTCATCCCAGTTTAATCCAAGAAGCTTTGCAACCCTAACTGTTGCACCGCGTAGTCTATTGGAAAACGTTGTGGGATAAAGCGTTAATTTTGAGCCTTTTTTTAAAAATGATTCATCTCGAATTCTTAATAAATTTACCGAATAATAATAATATCCACCGGCTTGTTTATCATAAATGAAATAAGTAATAAATTTATATTCTTCTTTATTGGATATGTTAAAAATAAGCTTTGATAATTTATCCATGCATGTGTTAATTAAAATAAAATTATCACCTTCATTGTATAATTCACTTTTAAAAGTCAACGACCCAAATCTGTTGTCCTTTTGTATGAAATAATTTGTGATTTTAGGAAGTATAGAGTTATACATTACATCATTCGTTCTTTTTTTATTAGAAATTGATTCTATCCTATAACAATCAAGTATCAGAGTCTCTACTTTTTGTATTCTTCTCGAATAATATGTCATTCCTTTCAATTTTGAAAATGACTGTATAGTATTATAAAATGAAAGCTTTGATTTTTCATCAAGTTTATATGGAATGAAAGCTTTTTCATCGGTTATCATTTCATAAGGTGAAAAATCCTCATGTATAAATTTTGCTTTTGGCACTTCTATTTTGAGATCAGTGTTTTCTTTTACTGCATTATTTTTTATATACATGCGCGTTATTATTTCTCCGTTTTTAAGCCTTGCAATTTCCTTTGATGTAAAGATATCATTTAAACCGATACTTTGAGAATTAATAATAAAAAGAGAATACATCGTGAGAATTGTTATTAAAAAATATTTATACATTTATATAGTCCGTTTTTATTTTGATAAAATACAATAGAGAATATACTTTATAAGATTTAAAAAATCAAGTTTTTTGCGATTATTTTACATAACGATTTTTTTCAACAAGGTTTTACCATTAAAAAATTTGTTGTTTCTTTATTTTAGAAAATAAAAATAATTCTTAAATTATTTGAAGATATTATAAAAAAATATTATAATTATTAGGAAACTCATGGGAGGCTATATGTTTTTAATAATCACCAAAGATAACAAAAGATACACTGTTGAAAAAGTAAAGCACAAAGCAGACGGCATTGTCTTTGAATATAATAATGAATTAATTTTTATCGAAAATAAAAATGTTAAAGAAATAGATGCGAATTTTAAAAGCACCAATGCAAAAACATTTATTTAATTTATACTGACTTATAAGGAGGTATGATAAAAAGTCAAAAGTTGGATAAGAGAGCTAAAGATATATTAT
>CAZHHK010000103.1:0-12281 GCA_964531405.1 uncultured Spirochaetales bacterium
TATATATTAAAACAAGCGGAAGCTTGAAATAACTTGACTTTATACATAGGAGAATCAAATGAAAAGAAAAATATTATTTATTGCTGCTTTAATGATAATTTTAAATTATTTTAGTTTTTCAACCAATAATGGTGATGTATTAACCGACCCAAATGAAATCATTATTAAACCAAAAGCCGTGAATGGATATTTGATGTTTATGGTCAAATATACAAGTGATGATTTTAAACAACTGGTTTACAATGCAATTAAAAACGGTACTGGAAGTCATAGATTTAAGGAAAGAGGCATTAATTTAGAGAATATATTTTATCATTTAGGGACATGGGAATGGATGGGTGGGGCTCATGATGGTCATCTTCCTGTAAATTACTATAATGAATCCATGTCAATCACAATCAAAAATATTGAATCAAAACAAGTGTTTAATGTTTTAATTTTCCCTTTTATGAGAAGAGCATTTGTCCCAAATATAACGGTTGGAAAATATAAATTTGAAAAATTAACTTTAACTATTTCGCTTGGAGGAGCAAATGTTTTTAACTCATATATAATGGTTGATAAAAATTTACCGGAATTCACAATAAGCAATAATACTGCTTTTATTTACGGTTTAATCAATCTAAAAGGCGGTGAAATTAATCTATCAAATGATGAAAAAAGTATGACAAAACTAAAAAAATATCTTGGTTTGATGATGAAATTTAATAAGAATTTAAAGGTTGTTGAATTGGACCCTGCAAATTATATTAAAAAAGATGATACAAACATAGGATCAGACAGCAATAAACCTCGAAGTGACAAAATGATGATACTAAACTTACTTAAAGAAGGGAAAATTACACCTGAAGAAGCAGAGAAATTATTAAATGCTTTAAAACAATAATATAGGGATAAAACATAGCCGTTGGCTGACATTAAAATTTTACTGATCCTTCTTAAGGAAAATATAATTGTCAACTCGCAAGGGTGCTAAGGTAATCCCTTGACTTAAGTGCCTTTGTGGGTGTTATTAAATATTATAATCATGTTTATGATTTTAAAATTATTATTTAGGAGATTTTTAAAAAATGAATTCTACACACAACACTATGACATTATTGCAGTTTTTTATTCTTGGAGGATGGGCGATGTGGCCGCTTTTGGCATTTTCGATAGCAACTGTTGCGATTTTGATTGAACGAGCAGTGAGCATTTTTTTATTGAACAATTTATCTATGAGAAATATTCATAAAAATGTAATAAAATCATTAGATGATAACAATATTGCTGAAGCAAAAAATTACTGCGTGAAACATAATAAAAAAATGACCGGTGCTTCAATAATTAATGCAGGACTTGAAGTTTGTGAACTTGGAGAACACAGAATGGAAAAAGCAATTGAATCCGAAGCGCAAGAAAAAATTATTAACCTTGAAAGAGGGTTTAATATTTTAATAGCATTGGGCTCTCTTGCTCCGATAACCGGGTTTTTAGGTACGGTTTCCGGAATGATAAATGCTTTTGATGCAATCAGTAAAGCATCCGAAGTAAACGCTCAAATAGTTGCAAATGGAATTTTTGAAGCTTTGATTACCACAGAATATGGACTTATTATTGCGATAGCCGCGATTGCAGGGTACAATATATTCGCTCACTTTGTAGATAAATTCAGTGCAGATGTAGAACAAACCGCAACGGATGTTGTAAAAAAAATAGTAATCAGCCAAAAAAAAGAAACTGCTTGACAGGTTTTAAGGAAATTTTATTATGAGAATAAGACCAAAGAATAAAATCAAAAGCATAAACATCGGAGAATCCGGTGCATTGAGTGATCTTGCTTTTTTACTAATTATTTTTTTCATAGTCACTGCTGTGTTTACTGTAAATCAGGGTTTTATGCTGGGATTGCCGCAAAAAAAATCCACAAGAATAGTAAATATAAATGAAATTATAAAAATTATCTTAAAAAGCGACAATACGCTGGAATACATGGACAGGCAGATAAGTCTCAATGATCTGGAAAAAATTTTATCCGGCAAGTTAATGGAAAAACCGAAAACAACGCTTTTACTTAAAATCAATCCTGAAGCCGAATATCAAAGTGTTGTGAATATATTAAATATTGTAAAGAAGCTTGATATAGCCAATTTTTCATTCAACATGTCAAAGGATGGTGCATGAACATTAGGAAGAAAAATAGACGTTATCCGATAATTCAAGTTAGCGCGATGTCGGATATAGCTTTTTTATTGTTGATTTTCATTATGCTTGTATCCATAATAAATTACCGCAAGGAAATTAAAATCGATTATGCGATTGCAAAAAGCCAGGAAAGGACACAATCAGAAAAAAATTTTGAAGTCTGGGTAAATAAAGATGGTGCAATCTTTTATGATGGAAAGAATATCGATATGCAAGAACTTCAAAAAACAGTGGAAGAAAAATATTTCAAAATACCTGATATAAGATTTCATATAATTGCAGATAAGAGTACTCACTATAAATACATTAATAACATTGTCGAATTATTCAAACAATTTCAGATAAATGCGGTATCCCTTGTAGTTAAGGAGAAAAAATGAATGCCGATAATAAATTTTTAAATTGGATAAAAAGAAACATCAAATTGGTTATAATATTAACGATTACACTGGTTATTCATTTATCACTATTGTTATTTTATAAATTTGATCTGGCTGAAAAAGAAATCAAAAAAGATAATAAAATATTCTACATGTCCGATATAACTGTTCGAGAGTATGTGCCTCAGGATGCTCTACTGCTTGAAAGGCAGGATAAAACAGCAGAACAGATAATAGAAACTGAACAGGAAGTAAAAGAGCTAAATTCCGAAGGCTCATCTGAAGATCAAGAATATAAATCACCTGTAAATGGAGCAGACCTGCCGATATTCCCTGATAAAAAAATACGATCAAGGCTATACTATCCTGAAGATGCAAGCGAACAAGGAATAGAAGATACCGTTGTACTGGAATTATACATAGATAAGGATGGTAACATAAAAAAAATCATCGTTATAAAGGATCCGGGGCACGGATTTGCACAATCAGCAGTCAAAGCATTTGAAAAAATTAAGTGTACTCCAGCAAAAATAAACGGAGTACCTTTTTCAGTAAAAATAAGAAAAACAATACGTTTTGTCCTAAATTAACTATTGCAATAAATACTTTATAATTATTTAATTGTATATCTCGGATAATAAATCATAACCAATTTTTCTTAAAAGTTGATCTTTATCTTTTTTGGAAATTGTATCTTTGTAATTAATAGACTTTTTCCCAGCTTTTATAATAGCAACTCTATTTATAGAATAAATGTTGTATGAAGCATCATCTATTTTTAGTTCAAGTTTATCTCCTTTTTCTATAGATATATAATCAAACTTAATAAGTATTATAGAATCTGCTCCATTGTCTTTTGCTGTTTTAATATAAGGCTCAACGTTTAGGTTGCCGGATACAACAGGGATTGAATTTTTTATTCTCATATCAAAAAAAATAGAAGTACTTTTTTCCCATAAAGCATTATATACACCGTCCGAAAATGGACTCTCTTCTGCACTGATTATTCCATTTTCTGCTTCTTCAATAATAACAAGCATTGTTCCCATATTATCGATTGGGGATAAAATAATTATGTTAAAAAATAAGAAAATGAATATAAAATATTTTTTCACTCTTTGCCTTTAAAATTAATATGATGATGCTAAAATTATCGGAAAAGCTTTTAAATTTTGTAATTAAAATTTATATTTAATCTTCTTTAAGAATTCCCTTCGCATATATTTATCTTTTTCATTTTCAACGCCCTTTGGAGAAACACCATCGATTACACCGATAATACCTGCACCTTTATCATTCTCAACCGTTAATACTGTCAAGGGGTTTGCAGAAGCACAAAAAATATTTACCACTTCATCACACATTTTGATTTTTGATAAAATATTTATCGGGAAGCAGTCTTTTAGGAGAATACAAAATGAATGCCCGGCTTTTATGTTTTTCATAATATCCACAGCTTTATCCATTAGTTCTTTATCAGATCCTTCAAATCTAATCAAAGCTGGCCCTGATGCCTCACAGAATGCAACACCATATTTTGCCTTTGCAACAGTAGTGTTTATTATTTCTGCAAGATCATCAACTGTTTTGATAAAATGACTCATTCCTAAAATCAAATTAAAACTACCGTCATTTTCTATAAAATAAGATTTAATTTCCATAACTATATCCTCCGTTTTTTTATAATATCTGCCAGGATTATGACTTCTAAAATATTTTATTATAAAAACAAAATAAATTCAATAAAATACACTTTTTTTTATGAAGGCTATAATTTTAAATTTTAGGTGATTTAATTAAAACCATGGGAATGAATTATCACAAAAATGATAAAATGAAAACAGCACACAGGATAGCATAGAAAATTTAAAAAAAGATAAAAAAATGCATTATTTGATAAATTTTAAACTAAAATTTAATGTAATTTATTATTCCGTGTTTTTTATGGCTGTTTTTCATTTTGTAAATTTTCATCTAAAAAATAAAATTTTATAGCTCTGACCCCTTATAATTTAAATTTATCCTAAAATTCGCATAATTTGCTGAAATTTGATATATAATTACTAATAAAATTGTAAAAAGACCGATAATAAGATAGGGAATAATTAATTAGATGTCTAATTTTTTTAAAATAATCATAAGCTTTTTAATAACAGCACTTATTGCTGTTACTTTATTTTTATTATTTTTCATAAATATTTTTAATATAAAAAGCGTAAATTTTCTTAATTTACTGGAAATACAAAGATATTCAAATGAAATCGATGATATCTCAACTATTATCGATGATTTTTTTGTAAAAGAAAATTCGGCAAATATCGATTTATTCATAAAAACCTTTGATATATCAAAATTCATGGCAGATAAAAATAAAAAAATCGATATCTCAATTGAATTAGCCAATGCAAAAAAACTAATAATTAATAATCCTAATATAAAAGCAATTAAATTGTATGATAACTACAGTAAGCTGATTTTCTCAACAAATGAATCCGAACAGGAAATCAAGTATCAGTTTATTTCCTTTGTATCAAAGGATGCAATAGAAAAAAAAGAAAATTTTTATAAATTTAAAGATAAAAAAATTTCATTTATAATAGATGCAAAAAACGCAAATTTGATTCTTAAAAAGAATATTATTAAAAAAAATAAATCTGTCGGCGTCGCCCTTTTTTATTATGATATAAATTCGTTAAACGATATTTTAAGAAATAAAAACTATATAAATTTAAATAAATCGATCTTAAGTAATAATAATATAATAATAATCGACAAACCAGAATTTATCGATAATGAATATTTTTATAATTTTACTATTGATTCAAATAAAATTAGATCGGTAATATATAAAGATAAATATGGTAACAATATCGAAAAAAAATATCATGTCTTCTCACAAAACTTAAGTAATTGCGATATTATCGTATGTCGAATGATAGACGATAATTTGTTTAAATTTGATTTCAGGATTAAAGCTGTATTATTTTTCCTTGCATTTTTTATTTTATATTTGTTAATTTTGATAATATTAATCGCAATGGACAGAGCGCGATTTGAAAAAATAAGAGGTAAGGCATCTCTATTTACAGCAGCCATAGTCGAAGAAATAATTAAAGCGCGTACAAAAAAGGAGCTTGAAAATATTTTAAAGGACATTGATCTTAAAAAAGAAAATGCATTAAACGTTATAACAAATGATTCTTTTAAAATAAGGGAAAAAGATCTAAATCTTTTAAAAGGGCAGGTAAGTACGGTATTCGATAAGATTGGCGAATTATTGGAATCTAAATTAAAAGAATACAGTGGTACTGGGAATCTCGATAAGGTTGAAGTGCTTCTTGAAAGATTCATAAATACGATTGCTGAGAAAGGCATACAAATAAACGCTCCGTTAAATATAACTCAATCAACTTCATCAAATCAGATTGAAAATAAAATGAAAGAAATAAAAGTTGAGGAAATAGAATCTCTTGAGGAAGCAGATAACGTTGAAGGAGTTGAAGAGCTCGAAACAGTCGAAGATGCTGAAATTGCCGAAAATATAGAGGAAATTGGTGTTGACTATAATAATGATAATGTAAATAAAAAATCTACACCGATTGAAGTAGAAGAAATCGAAACTCTCGATGATGTAGAATCAATAGAACTGGCAGAGGATGTCGGCGAAGTTGTCAACGACATCCCAGTTGAAATTGAAAACAAGCAGGTAAAAAGCAAAATTGAAAATGATTCTCTAGGGAAAAACGAGCAAGAAGCAGTTTATACAGATATTGATGAGTTAGACGAGGAAATCGAAACATATATTGAGGATGAAACATCAGTTGAAAATGAAGATGTGCCTAAAATCCCTAGCGATTTTTATGATGTATCTGGAAAAACAGATGAACTTGCACAACAGATAAAAGAAATAACAGATATTAAAACTCCACTACAAACGATATTGGAAAAAATTTATGTGGAACTTAAAGCTGATAAAATTTCGTTATTGATCAATACAAAAGGTAAAACATCATTCCTCCAGATTAATCAGGTAGGCAATGATCAACTCCTGCCAGAAATGATGGTAATGGATGAAACAAATCCTCTTGTCAAACATATCTATGAAAAGCAAAGGATGGTTTTTGTAAGCGACATTAAAAAGTATAAGACAGTATGCGACAATCGAGCGTTCTTAAAAACCTATTCTGATATGAAATCGCTTTTTGTTTATCCAATTAAATTTTTTAATAAGATAAGAGCGATTATTCTTATATTTTTTAAGGATGATAGAACAGACTATCTCGAATCCATAATCGATAGTTTTGAAAAAAATCAAGCAAAAATGAAAAAAGAAATTTCAAAAATACTTTAGTTTTTTTTATTTCTTTTAAAATATTTATTCCGGAGTTGTATATGCCGCAGGAAATATCTATTAATCAGGACATAATATCAGATACATCAAAACCTTATCTTGTTGCAGAAATCGGACTAAATCATAATAGAGATATGGATCTTACAAAGAAAATGATAATAAGTGCGAAGGATTCTCATGCGAATGCCGTTAAATTTCAAACATATATCACTGAAAAACTCGTAAATATTAATTCTTCAGCATTTAAGCTTTTTAAGGACCTTGAACTGAATGAAAAAGAATTTACAGAAATTTCAAATTTCTGTAAATCAATCAATGTTACCTTTTTTTCTACTCCATTCTCATTTGAATCAGTTGACCTTTTAGAAAAACTCGAAGTCCCATGTTATAAGATAGCATCGATGGATACCAACTATTATGAGTTTTTAACTTATGTCGGCTCGACTAAAAAACCCGTTATACTTTCTACCGGCATGTCAGCTATAAACGTTATAGAAAAAGCAATTGAATCGATTAATAAGTCTGGTAATAACAAAATAATATTACTCCATACAATTTCTAAGTATCCTCCAAAATATGAAGAAATGGACATGAGAATGATCGAAAGATTAAAAGTTTTATTTGATTATCCAGTTGGATTTTCAGATCACACTAGTGATAACAACATGGCAATAATAGCAAGAACGTTAGGCGCATGTTTATTTGAAAAACATTTTACTATTAATAAAAATCTTCCGGGACCCGATCATTCAATATCTTTGACTCCGTCGGATTTTATTGATCTTTATAGTAAACTAAACATGGTAGATCAAAGCATGACATATCATAACAGTCGTACTGATATAGAGATCGAAAATGGAGCAAGAAGAAGTCTGTATGCTGGAAAAGATTTAAAAAAAGGAGAAGTAATAACACGAGATATGATAGATGTAGTAAGGCCATACAATAATGGTTTAAAGCCAGAGGATATTAATTTATTAATAGGGAAAAGATTAAAGAAGGATGTGAAAAAAGCAGAGGTATTAGATTTATCTTGTATATAATTATTTAATGTGATATTAATATGTTAAAGTTTTAATCGGATCGGTAAAATGGATAAGCATGATACAAAAGAATTGATTCAAGCTTTAAGGTTGATATTAATTGGATCTTTTTTTTGGATAATTAAGCTCAAATATATTACAATTTTTATACTCAATAAATATCATTTTTTGAATATCTATGGTATTGAGATAATCGGTACTGTTTTAATAATGATAGGTATATTAATCATTCACAGAGTTTATCCGTTCCCTTATTCATATCTTGCAATCGCTTTAAATTCAATAATTTTTATAATTAATATTTCTGAGTTTTTCCTTTTAAAATATCAGTGGTTTAGGAATAATATTTTTGAATACACTCCATTTGTAATGTCGTTAATGTTGTTTTTAACTGCAAAATTAATGGAAAGCGGTACCAGGTATTTTAACAATTTTGAGCTTGCAAAAAAATGGGAACATATAGCGATCATAATATTCTTTGGGTTTTCTGTTCCTTATTATACATATACTTCTTTTAAAGTATGCGGATTTATTGAATATAATTATTGGCAACCTACCTTAAAATTTTTTATGGTATTTATCCCATTGTTTATAACGATTGCATTTTTTTTCCTTTACTATATTATCGCACTCGTTAAAACTTTTATTTACCTCAAAGAGCTTTATTTAAAAGATAGGGCATAATATGAATATAGAATTAATGTCGCCTGCCGGTGGCATAAATAATTTTTTTGCCTGTATAAAAGCACATTGTGATTCTATATATCTTGGATTAAAAAAATTCAATGCAAGACGTCCTGCTGAAAATTTTACTATTCGTCAGTTAAAAAAAATTGTGCCTTATGCTCATTCTGCAGGAATCAAAGTTTATGTAACATTGAATATAGATTTAAAATCAAATGAGTTAAATGAAGCTGCAGGAATTTTAAAATTGCTCGAGGACATAGAAATCGATGCGGTAATAATAAAAGATTTTGGTTTAATATATCTTATAAATAAATTTTTTAAAAAATTAAGCATACATATTTCTACTCAAAATGCAGTCACTGCTAGTAAAGGCGTTTTATTTGCCAAAAGAATGCAGGCTAAGCGCGTTGTTATGGCAAGAGAATTAACGTTTGACGAATTGTTAGAAGTATCGTCAATCGACGGAATCGAAACAGAAATATTTACAGAAGGCTCAATGTGTTTTAGTGTTTCTGGTAGATGCCTTATGTCTTCATGGGTTGGTGCAAGAAGCGGCAACAGAGGGGTATGTACAGCTCCATGTAGGGTTATCTGGCAGTCAAAGGGCAGGACAGAGAGATACTTTGCTATGAAAGATCTGACATTAATAAAACATATAAGCAAATTAAAAAAGACAAATATTAAAGCTTTAAAAATAGAGGGAAGATTAAAAAATGCCGGCTGGGTTTATACAATAACATCGATTTATAAAAAAGCTCTTGAAAATCCCGATGACAATGCGATAATCAGTAAGTTATCCGAAGAATTAAAAAAATATTCTGCAAGAGAAAAGAAAGATGGACATATAACCGATCACAAAAATTTAACAGGCATAAATGAAGAATGGGAGAATTATGTGAAAGCCGAAGATGAAAAATTTATGCCGTTAAATTTTACCGATAATAATAAAATAATTATATCACTAACAAATGATGCAATAAAAATATCAATATTGATCTTTAACCAAACCATTAACTGTTTTTTTAAAATTCCTGCAAAGCCAAAAAAAGCAAAACAGGTAAGTCTTTTAAATTTAAAAGATTTGTTAAATGACAATAGCATCTTGAAAGAATATAGCTTTACCGTAGAAACAAATGACATAGGCTCTTTATTCTTAGGATCTTCATTCATTCAAAATATTTATGATGATTTAATGAGGAAAATAAACTCGATAATAAAATCAGCAGAAACACTGCCAAAAATAGATAATGAAATCATAGAATTTATCAATAAAAAAAATCAGAATATCAAGCGAAATAGATTGTTAGGGGAATATCCAGATAAAATAATATTATCCGCCGCGCAGGATCTTTCGAAATTCATAAGTATTGATAAACCTGTCTCTACAATTGTCGTTTATCTTGATTCACAAGTAAATATAGATAATTTAAAAGCATTATCCCAAAGATATGAATTGATTCTCGCAATACCAGACATTATGTTTGAAGCAAAAGCTAAACAAACAGAAATTCTTGTCCATAAATTATATAAAGAAGGTTTTAATAATTTTGAAGCGAATTCCTATGAAGGACTGGAAATATTATCCGATTTAAATTGTAATAAGAAAGCAGGTATTGGTTTGGCTGTAATGAATCATCTTGCAGCCGATTATTTAAATTCACTGGGATTTAATGAGGTCTACGCTTCTATCGAAGCAGATTCTTCAATTTACAAATCAATTTCCAGTTTTTCAAAATCAAAAATAAATTGTCTTGTATACGGAAGACTTGAATTATTCAAAACCAGAGTCGATTCACCTTTTTTCATTCAAGGTAATATATTCGAAGATAAATACGTCAAAATGGAATGCAGTAAAAATGATGAAGTAACAAATTTTGTCAGCATAAAACCATTATCTTTTATTGGCATGGATTATAAAAAAGAAAACATTTTGTTTGATCATCTTACCGCAGACTTAAGATATTACACAAACCCGTTAAAAACATTAAACGATATTTATAAAATAATAAAATCCGACAAATCCGAAAGTTTTAATTTTTACAGGAAATTGGTATAATCCTTAAAAACCACATCAGAGGGCTTTAAATCAAAATATTTATTTTAATTTATCCACAAAAGCAGAGCACTTAATCATGAGTATAATTGTGATGAGTTAATTATTTACTATTTTTATTCTATAACAAACACATACCGGAGAGAAATACTATAATCTTTCACCGTATCTTGTCTTGTCGGAATCATTTCGAAATAGATTTATCTGCCGTCTATTTTAATTGACATTTACTATCGTATATTTTATAAAACATATGATGATAAATTTAACTCTGCCTATTCACGAGCCGGTATTAATCTTCTCGATCGTATTATGCATCACGCTCATAGTGCCGATCATATCAAAAAAATTAAAAATACCTACCATTATTGGATTTATAATTGCCGGGATAATCGTCGGACCTCATACAATAGGCATTCTGGAAAGGGATCAAGCTATCAAATTATTGGGAGCTATTGGATTGCTTTATATAATGTTTTTATCGGGTTTGGAAATCGACCTCCAGCAATTCAAAAAAAATAAATTTCACGGAATTACCTTTGGTCTGATTACATTCAGTATACCGTTATTTCTGGGTATAATACTCGGGTTATATTTTTTTAGAATGAATCTATTGAATTCCGTATTGCTTGCAAGCATGTTTTCATCACATACTTTGTTGACATATCCTGTAGTAAGCAGCTCAGGATTGGTAAAAAATAAATCGGTAACAACTTCCATAGGCGGTACAATTCTTACGGATTTACTCGCTTTGATGATACTTGCATTCATTACAGGTTCTACAAAAGGAGAAATAAATTTATTTTTTGGCATTAAATATTTAATAATGACCTTAGTTTTCATTCTTTTTATATTTTTTCTGGTTCCCAAGATTACATCATTATTTTTTAAAAATTTTTCAAATGAAAACTATATGGATTTTGTTTATGTAATTGCAATATTATTCTTATCGGGTTCTTTAGCTTATATTTCAGGATACGAGCCTATTATTGGAGCTTTTCTTGCCGGATTAACACTGAATAATTTTATTCCGGAAAACAGTTTATTAATGAACAGGATTAAATTTTTCGGAGAATCCCTTTTCATACCGTTTTTTTTGATTTCCATAGGTATGTTGGTTGATTTCGGCTCGTTTATAGCTGACAAACATATAATTTTCATTTCGATCGGCATGACTGTTACAGCGGTAACATCAAAATATTTTGCATCGCTTATATCGGGGATAATTTTAAGATATAAAAAAATGGAAATATTATTAATGTACGGGATGAGTGTCAATCAGGCGGCAGCAACACTTGCAGCAGTTTTAATCGGATATCAGCTCGGATTATTCGATAAAGCAATAATAAGCGGCACCATATTAATGATACTGGTAACGACAATTATCGGAGCATGGACAACCAAATACAGCGTCAAAAAATTATCCGATAATATTGACGAACTGGAAGATTATAAATCTGAAGAGAATGAAAGATTGCTAATACCGCTAAAAAATAATAATAATCTGAATGAGTTGGTAAATTTCATATCTTTAATCTCTTCGGGTCTAATTCCCCGAAGCTTGCTTCGCTATTATAAATATG
>CAZHHK010000104.1:0-12009 GCA_964531405.1 uncultured Spirochaetales bacterium
TATATACTCCCTGATGATCGTATACCCTGAAATATGCATCTTTTAATTTTCTTAAATATGCCCCCGAATTTTACTTACTACTAATGCCGATTGAGTTGACCATTTACCTAAGTTAATTATCATATTTATTGTTTCCTTCTCAGATACTCTCATCTTCTTTAATTTTTCGTACATTACAAATGTCTATATATAAATCGATGTTTTTGATTCCCTCTTTATTTTACCCTGTCATAATAAAATAAAATATTTACTTTTAACAAAATCATTCATCTCTTTTTATCCGAGGAATTTCCTTTTGTATTTTTACTATTATTCCATTCTCATTAATCTTATAATATTCCGGCGATTCCCAGCCGGTTTCACTATATTCACCATCATCATGATAATATCCTGTTCGTTCACTATATTTAATAGTATAATCTTTGTATATTGTGCATAATGATTTTGTAGATGGGTTTGGGGAAATAGTAAAGTTATTATTATAACAATAATAAATCACTTTACCGACTTTTAAACAGGATAACGGAATCCCTTTTTTATTAAAAGTTACAAGGTACATGTATTGAGATTTGTTTTTAAAATAATCATTGTATACTTTAACCATAAAAATACAGGCAAAAAAATTATCATTAATTACTGGCATGAATGTATATTTTGGTTTTTTAACTTCAATTTTGAATATATTTTCGTTTTTAATATTATTATACTCACTTATATTATTAATGTAACTTGGAGGTGATAAAAAATCAAAAGAATAATAAAAATTTAAATATTTATTTATATATTCATCAGGAATATCGGTGAAATCTTTGTATTCAAAATTTGCCGATTTAAATCTAATTGGCAATTTAACAGGTTTAAAGCCGCAAAGAAATTTACCAAAATCATTATTATCCATCAATTGTGTAATTTTATCTATGTTTATTTTTCTATCATAAACAACTCTTTGCGGAGGGTAAAAAAATATATAATAAAATAAACCCGCATTTACAATGAATACTAAAAATAAAAATATACTTATAAATTTATTACTTTTTCTTAAAATATTTATGAAAAAAATTATAAATATTACTATAATACAGATTAAAAATACTATCATTTACATTAAAAAACAGCATAAATTATTTGCTCTTAGCCATTTTTCTTTCAAGAATATTTATTATATCTTTGGCTTTTTTATCTTTTGCAATATCCATAGCTGTTTTATCATCCTTATTCATGACAGATAAATCAGCATTATTCATTATAAGCAGCTCCGTGATTTCTTTTGAATTAGCTTTGACTGCATAAATTAAAGGAGTATTGCCTTTCTTATCAACAGCATTGACATCAGCGCCTTTTTTAATTAATACTCTGGCACCTTCCTTAAAATTTGCTGCACATGCATACATCAATGGAGTAATACCATCATTATCATGATAATTAACATTAGCCCCATTATTTAAAAATAATTCCATTATCAAAAGTGACTTTTTTGCAAGAGCATAAATCAATGGATTCATTCCTGCTTTGTCAACAGCATTAACATCAGCGCCGTTTGAGATCAAAAATTTTGCAACATCCGGATCTGCATTCCCAGCGCTTCTCATTAAGGGAGTCCTCTGCTCCTTATCAACATCATTTACTTCGGCTCCTGATTGGATAAGCAGTTTAACAACCTCTTTATACTTTATCCCCCAAGCCAATGGAGACATGCCATAAGTCGTCTTAGCATTAACATCAGCACCATTTTTCAACAATAATTTTATAGCATCCATTGAGCCATGCTTGCACGCAATCATTAACGCTGTTATATGCTCCATATTTTTTTTATTCACATCAAATTTATTTTCTATTAAAATTTTTATAGATTCTTTAGAATTGTATTTTGCGGCGAGCATCAAAAGATTATAATCTTCTTTTGTCTTTACTCCAAGATTAGCTTTATTCTCAATCAAAAATTCGACAATTTCAGCTTTGTCAAGCTCAACAGCATACATGATCGGGGTTTTTTCATCATCAAAAACCTCTATTACTTTTTTATTAGTATCAATTAATTTTTTAATACCTTCAAGATTACCGTTCTTAATCAATTGCATTATCTTTTCCATAATCATCCACCATCTGTTATTATTTATTAATAATTAAACAACAATTTTAATTTTGTCAATGCTGTACAATTAAACAATTATTAAAACCTATTTCACTACCACTTTATTGTTTTCTATCGTTATTGTGATTTTTTTACTATCAGGATTTTTAAAAAGAAAATTAGAAATATTCGCAAGCACTTCCTTTTCATAAGTCCTCTCGAGATTCCTTACCCCAAATTTCCTTGAATATCCAATATTAAGAATATACTCTGCAAATGACTCATCAAATGATAATTTGATACCCTTCTTACTAAAACCGTTAATTGTTTTTTTCATTATAAGATTCTTCAAAATATCTTCGGCTACATCCTTCTCAATAAAATCAAAAATGATTACTTCATCAATCCTGTTTACAAATTCTGCTGGGAAAACTTCACTCAACTTTATTTCGGATTTAATATCTTTTGTTGCAAATCCAAGGTGATCCTGATTAATGCCTATTGCATTGCTGGTCATTATCACCGTTGCGTTTGAAAATGAAACCATTTTGCCTTTAGCATCATTTATTTTACCTTCTTCAAAAATTTGCAAAAATAATTTTAAGACTTCTGGATGAGCCTTTTCTATTTCATCAAGCAAAATCACACAAGAAGGGTTGTCCATTATTTTAGAAGTAAAAAATGAAACTTCATTATAGCCAACATATCCCGGAGGAGAGCCTATTAGTTTTGATATAGAATGAGGTTCAGTGAATTCCGACATATTAACTGTTATAAGCTTATCTTCAGTACCGTATAAAAAAATGGCTATCTGCTTTGCAAGATAAGTCTTGCCGACTCCTGTCGGTCCTGCAAAGAAAAACACCCCGTCTGGCTGATAAGGCTTTAAATCAAGCTTATGTTTCGTCAACCTTATGATATTTGATATTTTCTGTATAGCCTTATCCTGACCAAAAACTCTCGACTTCAGGAATTCTTCCATATCCAGCAAATGCCTGCCTTTGTCTTCCTGAGTTTCAAGAAATTTGATACCAATAAAATCACCAACAATGCTTTTTACTGTAAGTTCATCGACAATCTTTTTGCCATCTAAAACACTTCTGGCAAAGGATTTTTCCATTACATCAATCGCCTTATCAGGAAACACTCTATTTTTAATCTCTTCATCAGACAAATCAACAATTAATTGCAAAAGGCTTTCATCAATTGTAAGTTTATAATGTTCTTCCATTTTACCTTTTAGTTTTTTTAGTATCTCCAGAGTCGAGTTTTTATCCAGCTCCTCAACATTTATCTTGTAAAATCTTCTGTCAAACGCTGCGTCTTTCTGGATATACTTTACATATTCATCGGTAGTCGTTGCCCCTATACATCTTATTTCACCTCTTGAAAGTGCAGGCTTTAAAATATTAGCGGCATCTAAAGAGCTATCTTCGGTCTCACCTGCTCCGATTATTGTGTGAATTTCATCGATGAATAAAATCACATCCGGATGATCCTTAAGTTCATTAATAATCCTTTTTAATTTATCCTCAAACTCTCCCCTGTATTTTGTGCCTGCAACAAGCATGCCTATATTAATTTCAATAACCTTCATGTCTTTAAAAAAATCAGGCACATCTCCTTTAGCAATCTTCTGAGCAAGACCTTCGACTACTGCAGTTTTGCCGACTCCTGCCTTACCTACGATTATCGGGTTATTCTTTTTTATTCGTATCAATACTTCCAGGAGTTCTCTGATTTCCTTATCACGTCCTACAACTTCAAAAAGTTTTCCTTCATTCGCCAGTCTGGTAAGATTTCTTCCATATTTTTCAACATATAATTCATCTTTTTTTTCGGTTATTGTATTAGACTTTGTATAGGTAGAATCAATTTTATTTTTTTCATCAATATTTTCTATTTTTTCTTCTTTTTTAACAAACTGTTTTTTATAAACATTGGCAAGCGGTTTATAAGTATCGGCTTTAAGATCACTATCAACTAACGGCTCGCCATTTTTTATTTCTTCGGGAAATTCACTTTCCAGCCTCTTCATCTCTTCTAAGGCAGGCTCGTAATTTGGATCAGAGTTTAAAGCTTTTT
The DNA here is from genome assembly GCA_964531405.1 of uncultured Spirochaetales bacterium. Classification (GTDB taxonomy): domain Bacteria; phylum Spirochaetota; class GWE2-31-10; order GWE2-31-10; family JAFGQB01; genus CAZHHK01. Next base: position 4,157 of record CAZHHK010000104.1, read on the forward strand.
TATACATCTCGTAAGCTTTTCTATATTTCTCAATACGATCAAAAACAAGCCCTATGTTATACAGAGCATATTTATAACCAGGCTCCACTTCATTGGCTCGTGCATAATAATAAAGAGCTGTCATATTATCATTATCATCATAAAATAAAATCCCCATATTGTTATAAGCGCCAGCATAATTTGGATCAACAAGTAATGATTTATACAGATATTCCTTAGCTTTCTCTATATCTCCTTTGTGTTTATAAATCTGCCCAAGATTATAAAAAGGATATTTATACCTCTCATTAGCTGCGATACTTTTGTTAAAGTACTCTTCGGCTTTATCGTATTCCTTTAAATCCAGATAATATAAACCAATCTCATTTAATGCTGGATAGTAATTATCATTTATTTCAACGGCTTTATTAAACCAGTCAAGTGCCTCTTTTGCTTTCTGAGGGTCATTAGGATAAAGTTCGTTTAAAGCAAGACCAATATTATAAAATGCCCAATAATACTTATCATCTTCTTCTATCGCTTTTTTATAGCACCTGATTGCCCCGTTGAAATCACCTTTATCATAATACAAATTCCCCAAATCATTCCATATAGCAGGTTCACCCGATTCAATTTTCAGACTATTCTCATAATATTCAATTGCTTTATCAATATTATTACTGTTTGATTCAATTTTTGCTAACTTCTGCATCGCCTTTGAATGACTTGGATCTTTCTCAATGACCTGGAGAAAGCATTTTTTTGCATTCTCATAATCATTTTTATAAAAATAATCATTGCCAGACTCAAATAATTTATCTATCTCGTTAGACATTCAATCTCCTAATTTATCCTTAATTAATTATTTTTATAACATCATTTATGCAAAATATCAATAATTGTTAAACAATATAGTAAATTTTAGGTGAAAAAAATTAGACAGGTCATTAAATTTTGATAAAATTTAGTATCAAAATAAAAAAAAGAAGCCCGATAAACTATCGGACTCCTCTATATGGATCAAACAACTGTATTTTAGGATATCTTAGATATCATAATACAGTAAAAATTCATAAGGATGCGGTCTTAAATTGATTGCATCTACTTCATTAATTTTCTTATAATCAATCCATGCCTCAATTATATCTTTTGAGAAAACATCGCCTTTTAATAGATAATCATGATCTTTTTCAAGTTCACTTAAAGCTTCTGCTAAAGAGCCACATACTGAAGGAACTTTTGCAAGCTCTTCCGGCGGAAGATCATATATGTTTTTATCTAATGGTTCTCCGGGATGTATTTTATTTTGAATACCATCTAGACCGGCCATTAATAAAGCACTAAAAGCTAAATATGGATTACATGTCGGATCAGGGAATCTGATTTCCGCTCTTTTTGCTTTAGGATTTGGACTATACATAGGTATTCTTATACATGCGGATCTGTTTCTTGAAGAATAAGCTAAATTTACTGGTGCTTCATAACCAGGAACAAGTCTTTTATATGAGTTTGTTGATGGGTTTGTAAATGCATTCAATGATTTAGCATGTTTTAATATACCACCAATGAAATATAGGGCATTCTCACTTAATCCGCCGTATTTATCGCCTGCAAAAGTCGGTTTGCCGTCTTTCCAGATCGATATATGAGTATGCATACCAGACCCATTATCACCAAATAACGGCTTTGGCATAAATGTAACTGTTTTGTTATTTGCAACTGCTACATTTTTTATTATATATTTGAACAAAGTCAAATCATCACCCATTTTTACAAGACTGTTAAATCTCAAATCGATTTCAGCCTGACCTGCTGTAGCTACTTCATGGTGCTGTGCTTCAACATGAAGACCGCATCTTGACATAACCTCAGCCATCTCTGCTCTTAAATTCTGTTGAGAATCAACAGGAGGTACAGGAAAATAACCGCCCTTATTTCTTATTTTATAACCTAAATTAGGATTTTCATCCCTGCCTGTATTCCATATACCTTCATCAGAATCAATAAAGAAACTGCCTCTATTTGAAGCATAATCATACTGAATATTATCAAAAATGAAAAATTCCGCTTCAGGTCCCATATAAGCTGTATCGCCTATACCGGTAGATTTTAAATATTCTTCGGCTGTTTTAGCGATATTTCTCGGATCTCTGTTGTATCTTTCCCTTGTAATAGGATCTTCAATATCACAGATGATACTCAAAGTAGGTATTTCGCAGAACGGATCGATCATTGCTGTTGTAGGATCGGGTATCATTAACATGTCGCTGGACTCGATTGATCTCCAGCCTCTTATTGATGAACCATCAAAGCCTCGTCCATTTTCGAAAATATCTTCCGATAATTCGTAAATAGGTGTACTTACATGCTGCCACATTCCAGGGAAATCCATGAATTTGTAATCTACATACTGTATCCCTTCATCTTTACAGAATTTTATTACATCTGCACCGGTTTTACATGGAATTTTTGGAACATATTTTTCTCTCGCGAAGTATTTTTTTTCCTCCATAAATAATTCCTCCTAAAATTATATTTATGATAAATAAATTTATATTTAACAAACTAAAGCAAATTATATGCCAATTTTGCTGTGATTTCATGCTGAATTTAATACAAAAAAACTGAATTTCTTTGTTATTTTTTTGATCTTCGCAACATTAATGTATATTGACTATAAAATAGCTACTTTTTTGTATCGATTGAAGTACTTAATAATCTCTGGACAAGCTTAACTGCTTCAAAGCCGTCCCTTGCATACCCATCTGCTTTGATTTCCTCGGCATATTGTTCGTTTATAACTGCTCCGCCTATAATAATTTTGGCTTTTATTTTTTTATCTTTGGCAATATTGATAACATTTTTCATCTCCGTCATAGTTGTGGTCATTAAAGCTGATAATCCAATTATATCTGCATTTTCACTTATAGCTTTATCGATTATCAAAGTGCTATCCACATCCTTACCAAGATCGATTATGGTGTAGCCATAATTCTTAAGCATTAAACCCACAATGTTTTTACCAATATCATGGATATCACCCTTAACAGTTGCAAGAATAATCTTTTGAGGATTCTTATTAACTTTATCTGCATTTTTAAATAATAAAGGCTCTAAATAATTAAAAGCAGTTTTCATTGTCTCAGCACTGGATATTAACTGAGGCAGAAAATAAATTTTTTTTTCGTAAAGTTCACCTACATTATTTATTGCTTTTATTAAATAATCATCAATAAGTTTGTTTATTTCAATACCAGCTGCTATTGCATCTTTAATAAAACTAACGATATTTTCCTTATCTCCATTTAATATACTATCATAAACAAGCTCTTCTGGCTTTTTACTTGATATTTTAGTTTCGCTTTTTTTAATATTAGCCGTATCGCCAAAATGCCTGATATAATTCCTGCTGTTTACATCATTGCAAACCAAAACATCGCATGAAAATTTCATGTTCATTAAAAGCTCTTCATTTGGATTTGCAATCGCCATCGTCAATCCATTTGCAATAGCCATAGATAAAAATCCAGCATTGATGTATTTTCTTTCGGGCAAACCAAAAGAGACATTTGACAATCCAACTACTGTATTTACTTTAAACTCTTCCGTACACCATTTTATAAGCCTTAAAGTTTCCTTAGCAGCATTTTGATCCGAGGATACCGTCATTACTATGCCGTCGATGGTAAAATCATCTTTTGTAAATCCGTATTTATCAGCATCGGTATAAAATTCATTGATTATATTTATTCTTTCTAAAGCGGTTTTTGGCACACCTTTGTCATCTAGAGGTAGGAATATAAACATTGCTCCATATTTTTTTGCGATCTCCATCAATCTCGAATATTTTTTTTCTTCCTTTGAGACAGAATTAATTAAAGCTCTTCCCGGATAAATACGTAAAGCACCCTCTATAACATCTGGGTTAGACGAATCAATTGCAAGCGGTAGATTGGTTATAGTCGCAAGAACTTTTACGGCTTCGATCATCGCTTCTTTTTCATTAATACCGCTCGTACCGACATTCACATCAAGAATATCGGCTCCGTTTTGAGACTGCTCTATGGCTAATCTTTTTACTTCATTAAATTTATTCTCTCGCAATTCTTCCTGAAGCTTTTTTTTACCAGTCGGATTAATCCTCTCTCCTATTATGCATACTGGTTTATTAGGTCCTAGCATAACATTGCCTCTTGCAGAACTAACGGCACTAATACTTTTTATTACCGGCATCTGCGGCTTTGCATCTTTAACTATTTCTTTTATCTTTTTAATAAATTCAAATGATGTGCCGCAGCATCCGCCTATCATATTCACGCCGGCATCAACAAACTGCGGGATAAAACTTGCAAATTCATGAGCACTCATATCAAAAACGGTCTTGCCGTCTATCAATTTAGGCAAACCTGCATTTGGTTTGGCGACCAACGGCACTTTCGAATAAGGTTTAATTTTTTTAATTATCTTAACCATGCTGTCTGGACCAACAGAACAATTACATCCGACGGCATGTACTCCCAAACTTTGCAACGTAATAACAGCAGTTACAGGATCGGTGCCGGTCAGAGTTCTTTCATCTTCAGTAAATGTCATGCACGCAACTATCGGTAGATCACATATCTCTTTAATTGCAATAACCGCTGCCCTGGTTTCCTGTATATCAATCATCGTTTCTATAATAAAAAAATCAACTCCCCCATCATAAAGGGCTTTTGCCTGTTCTTTATAAACATTGACTGCATCTTCAAATTTTAATTCACCAAACGGCTCAACAAATTTACCTGTCGGGGCAATATCTCCTGCTACATAGCCATCATTACCCATTATTTCTCTGGAAAACGATGCAAGTTTTTTATTTATTTCATATACCTTTTCACCAAATCCAAATTCATCAAGTTTTAATCTTGTCCCTCCAAATGTCGGCGTATAAACGACATCCGATCCTGATTTTTTGTATAAAAACTGCACTTCCTTAATAATCTGCGGATTATCGTAAATCCATTTTTCAGGACATACGCCATTAGGCATACCTCTTTTTTGAAGCTCTGTCCCCGTAGCTCCGTCCAGTACAAGAATCCTCTTATTCAATAATTCATAAAATTTTTCGACAGTCATTTATACCTCTATATGCTACTAACAATTCCAATTATTGCTGTGATAGATTTCTCTGGAATTATTAAAAAATTATCCGTTAATTTTAGATTAAGTCTCTCCATTTGAAGCAAATCAAAAATTTTTCTTTGATAAGACAGTTTAAAATCTCCATATCCCGGGCTGTACCTAAGTCTTGTAGTTTTTAAACCCTGTTTCTTTATAGAATTATCCAATAAGTCATGAATCCAATTTGCTCCTTCTTCGGCTATTTCCGAACCTGTCGCATCGGCAATAACTGATAAAAATAAATCCTCTTTTTTTATCAATTTATCTCTGTATTCCACAATCTCATTACCTGCTGTAATACCAATTATAAAAACTTCTTCCGATTGGTTTAAAAATTTAGCCAAAGAGCCGCTATTAATAATTGTGCCACCATCCAAAATGATTGTATCTACGGTTTTATCAATGATCCTTAATCTTAAATAAACACCACTTAAAACACAGTAATAACTGGCTTCGACGATAGCTTTATTTATTTTATTAATATCATCCTTCTTAATCTGGTTAGATTTTGCATAGCCAAGCCTTGAATAAATCTCCTTATATGGAATATTTATATTAATATTTTTTACAAAAGTCGGATCGATTTTTTTTCTCCATATATTTATATATGTGTAAGATTATATCCTCTTCACCTTTTTTACGAACAAAAAGTATTTAAATCAATTCTTTTTACGCATTACCTGTAAAAAAGATAAGTAATGGACAAATGAAACACTTTTAATTATAACATTTTTAAACAACAATGAAAAGATTATTTAATATAAGAATAACAAGCATCTATTAAATTAATATTTACTTTAATGCTTTTTTATTTACGATTGCATTTTTATAAAGTTCAATATATTTTTTAGCACTATCCTCCCATGAAAAATGTTTTGACATGGCATTTTTAATTAATTTTTGTAAATGATTTTTTCTGTCGTAATAGGTGCTTACCGCCCAACCAACAGTATAATAAATTGCATTAGCACTGGATTCGTAAAATTTGAATCCTGTTCCTTCTCCTGTTTTTTCATCATAATTTTCTACAGTATCCTCAAGTCCACCAATAGCTCTAACGATAGGTAATGTGCCATATTTTAACGAATAAATTTGATTCAATCCACAAGGTTCATAAAGTGACGGCATAAGGAAAAAATCGCTTCCTGCTTCGATTAAATGTGACAACTCATTTGAATAACCGATAAATGAGCCGGCTTTTCCTGGATATCTTGAAGGCAGATTATAAAAAAAATATTCAAGATCTTTTTCTCCAGAGCCTAAAATGGCAAATTGTACTATCATATTGTTAAGTATATTATCTATACATTGTGCTAATAGGTGCAACCCTTTTTGTGGGACGAATCTGCTTATTATCCCAATTATAGGGATATCGGGATTTTCTTCAAGCAGCATACTTTTTTGCAATACTTTTTTGCATAATGATTTACCCTGTAAATTATCGATACCGTAATTTGCCGGAATAAGCTTATCAATTTCAGGATTCCAAATTTCATAATCTATGCCATTTAAAATGCCAGTATATTTACTACCTATATTGTTTAGATATGGAGCAAGCCCGTATCCTCCTTCGGGCGTTTTTGTCTCCCGGCAATAGGTAGGACTTACAGTGTTTACCATATCAGCAAAATATATTCCCCCTTTTAAAAAATTTATTTTACCAAAACACTCCAAACACTCGGATGTAAAATTATTTTCACCAAGCCCAATATATCGATAATGAGATTTTGGATATATACCCTGATAAACCATATTGTGTATCGTTAATACACTTGCCGATCTACCCAAAACTGGGTCATTCCAATGCCATACCTTTAAATAGGCAGGTATCAAAGCCGTCTGCCAATCATTTGCATGCACAATATCAGGTTTAAAATTTATATCCTTGCAAAGCTGCAAAGCCGCTCTTGAAAAAAAAGCAAAACGCCGTGGGTTGTCAAGATAATCATTAAAATATTCATCATGATAAAGACCCGACCTCGCAAAATAGAGCTGAAACTCGATTAAATAAACTATGACTTCATCATTAAGCAAAGTCTCATATACCGAGCACCACTCCTCTCCATCTCCCATCCATACACACATGGTATTTAATACGGGTCTCATCTTATATCTATTTGGATCTATAAAAGAATATTTGGGTATAACAACCCTTACATCATGTCCGTGCTTTTTTAATGCAGGAGGCAATGACCCAACAACATCGGCGAGTCCTCCGGTTTTTGCAAATGGGAAACATTCGGATGAAACCATTAATATTTTTAATTTTTTTCTTGTCAAAATAATCCCTTAAATAAATGATTAAATTCATTATCATATAACCAATTCATAATTGCAATGAAAAATTTTAACATATTTTAAAAAAAACATCAGATAAAACTCTTATCTGAAAATAGGATATATTTCTTATTTAAAAGATTTATAAATCTTGATAAATATCTTATAAAGATAAAAATATGGAACAAAAATCTATAATTGATGAAAAAATAATTAATTCAGCATTTAGAAGATCTGAATTTAAATTTATTTTTTTTTATAATAATATAATAAATTTATTATTATTATTATTGATTAATATTTTTTTCTACTATCTAGCAACTCCTAATGCATCGGAAGCTTATATAAAATTATTTAAAAATCATGATTTCTTTAATTTTATTTATACTAGTATAATCTTTTTTTTAGCTTCAAACATACATGTATATTACCTTTTT
>CAZHHK010000105.1:0-12000 GCA_964531405.1 uncultured Spirochaetales bacterium
AAGAACACTGGCAGTGTTTTCATAATTTTTTCATAAAATTTTTGACACTACCAAAAATTATATTCTTAAAACATATATATCATTAAATGATACAAATTCAACGATGAATTACAGTAATTATTAAATATTTACAAAATCAAATAACTTTCTTTAATTCATCTAATAATTTATCAAAATAATCTATAGCCTGATTTATAGGATAATTAACAGTCATGTCAACTCCGGCATCTTTTAATATATCAATTGGATATCTGGAAGACCCTGCTTTCAAGAAGTTCAGATATTTTTGTAAGTCACAATCATCACCTTTTGTTACTTTATTAAAAAGTGCAATAGCTGCAGAAATACCGGTTGCGTATTGGTATACATAAAAATTATAATAAAAATGTGGTATTCTTGCCCATTCGATTTCTATTTCATCATCTATTATTACCTCATTCCCAAAATAAAATTCGTTAAGCTTTCTGTATTCCTTTTTTAATAGCTGGAAGGTGAGGGGGATATCCTGTTCAACAAGTTTGTGTATCATTAATTCAAATTCTGCAAACATTACCTGCCTGAATAAAGTTGCACGGATTTCTTCAAGCCGTGTATTTAAAAGATATGCAGATATTTTTTTATCTTTTGAGTTGTTTATCAAATACTGATTAAATAATTCTTCATTAAAAGTTGAAGCTACCTCAGCAAGGAATATAGGATAATTTCCATAAATCGGCGGCTGGTATTTATGAGTAAAGTAGGAATGCATCGAATGTCCGGCTTCATGTGCTAATGTTTTAGCTGAATTTAAAGTACCATTGTAATTCATTAAAATATAAGGCATCGAGTCATAACATCCGGTTGAATATGCTCCGCTTCGTTTGTTTTCATTTTCGTATTTATCTACCCAGCCGTTTTTATTAATTCCTTCATTTAAAACATCATGGTATTCATCACCAAGTATTTTAACCGAATTCAATAAAATATCTTTTGCTTCATCATAACTTATCTTGATCTCGGGAGAATCAACAAAAGGCACATAGACATCGTAAAGATGTATTTCATCTAGTCCCATAACTTGCCTGCGGAATTTCATATAATTATGGAGGCTTGAAATACGAGACTTAACAGTTTCAATCAAATTGGTATATACGGAAGTATCTATATTTTTATAATATAAACTTGCAGTTAATGAATCTTTAAAATTTCTTACCTTCGCATTGAATACATGTTCTTTGACCTTGCCGTACAATAATGTTGCCATTGTCATTGCAAATTCATTGTATTTTTTATGATAAATCTTAAAAGCATTCTCTCTTATGTTTCTGTCTTTATCGATTAAATATAGATGATAAGTAGCATGAGTTAATTCTAATAATTTATTATCAGGAGATTTAATCGGCTCAAATTTAAAATCGGCATCGTTTAATGACCTAAATGCATCTTCTGCTGTTGTCATAGCCATAGAAGCCATTGCTATTATCTTCTCTTCATTCTCATTGAGAGTGTAATTTTTATTGCGCAATATTTTTTCAAGATGAAATTTATAAGGTGCAAGCTCTTCAGATTTTAAATAATTATTCATTATATTGTCATCTATCGACAATAATTCCGGTGTAATCCATGAGGCAAGCTCCTCGTATTCATTTATTAGAAGTACCATTTTTTCATGATAGGATTTATATTTTTCATTTTTGCTATCCTCATCATTTTTCATATGAGAATAAAGGTATAGCAAATTCATTTTTCTAGACAAATTTATATCAAATTCAAGTAGATTTTTTATTTCTGTTGAAGAATTCTTTAGTTTACCTTTAAACTGTATTATTTTTTTTACATCTTCTTTTAAAGATTTATAGTCATCTTCCCAGATATTATCATCTTTATATATTGCTTCAACATTCCATTTATCTTCTTTTTTTATTTCTTCTCTTTTTAACGGCATTAGATTTAGTCTCCTTTTTGTGTGATTTTTTTTTGTTTTCAATCGATTTTAAATCTTTAAGATTAAATCTCGGTTTTACTCCGGTATACTTTTCATCTACGATTATTTCATCATTTTTGAATTTGACAGGTTGAAGTTTGAAATCCAGATAATACGCATATTTTTTTAAATAGCCTTCATCCAGTTCGTTGCATAAAGAATAAACAGTACCGCTTTCATTTATTCTGCCCGTTCTGCCGGCTCTATGCAAATAATCAAGTTCATTAACAGTCATATTGTAATTAATAATATGTGTTATACCTTCGATATCAAGTCCACGACTTGCAAGGTCTGTTGCAACCAGATATTGATATCTGCCGTTTTTAAAATTTTTAATCTCTTTTTTCCTTAATGAAGGGGAAAGATCTCCGCTTAAATATCCGACTTTGATTTTGTTAGCTTTCAAAAATTTATACAGGTAATTACAGATATCCTTGGTTCTTACAAATATTATGCAAAGATAAGGATTTATTGCATTGATTATTTTTAATAGAATTTTTTCCCTATCTTCATCTTTAATAGAAAAAAAATAATTTATAATTTTTTCAGGCAGCCTGTTTTTTGTTTCTACCCGAGCGGTAAACTTTTGATTGTTGACGATATCAATTATTTTTTTTGTATTCTTAGAAAGAGTTGCAGACAAAATAATAATCTGATCAACATGTTTTGAAGAATCAAGAATTTTTGTAAGATCATCCAGAAAACCAAAATCTATCAAAAAGTCAGCTTCATCAAAAACGATTTTATTAATGGTTGAAGGCTTGATAAATCCTGAATCAATATGTTTCAGGATTCTTCCCGGTACACCAATCAAAATATTAAAACTTTCATTAAGCTTTTTTTTCTGTAATTGCAGATCATCTCCACCTGAAATTAATAATGTTTTTATATTTAATCCGTAAGTGTAGTACAAAGCTTCATTATATATCTGTCTTGCAAGCTCCTTTGTTGGAGATACGATCATTACTTTACTCGATCTTTTATCTATTATCATCTGAATCAAAGGTAGGAGGTAGCTTAAAGTTTTACCAGTACCAGATTTCGATTGGGCTATAATATCATCGCCATTAAAAATTTTAGGGATAACTTCATTCTGGATTTCTGTAGGCTCAGTAATGCGCCTTTCATTGAGTTTATCGATTAGATTTTTATCAAGGTTAAATTTTTTAAAGTTGTTTATCATTAAATATTATACTGCTTGATTTTAGATACATCTCTTACAGCACCCTTATCGGCACTCGTAGCAAACATGCTATATAACTGAAGCGCCTTGGAAACTGTTCTGTTTCTTTTTGGTTTAAATCCACCTGATTTTATTATTTTATCCTTTCTTTCTTTTAATATATTTTCAGGCACGAGAAGTTCTATTTTTCTTTCAGGGATATTTATCGATATTTCATCACCATCTTCAACCAGTGCGATTAAACCACCATCAGCAGCTTCTGGAGATACATGTCCAATGCTTAAACCAGCTGTACCACCGCTAAATCTTCCATCCGTAAGCAATGCACAATCTTTATCGAGTTTTTTTGATTTTAAATATGTTGTTGGATAAAGCATTTCCTGCATTCCAGGACCGCCTTTTGGACCTTCGTATCTGATCAATACTATATCACCAGGATTTATTTTGTTTCCCAAAATTGCATCAACCGCTTGATCCTGTGAATCGAATACCTTTGCTTTGCCTTTAAATTTAAAAATACTCTCATCAACACCGGCTGTTTTTACGATACAGCCATCTAAAGCTAGATTACCATAAAGTACTGCCAGTCCGCCGTCTTTATTATAAGGATGATCAACATCCCTGATACAGCCATTAACTCTGTCAAGATCAGGTTTATCATACATTGCATTTTGAGAATAAGCCTTGAGATTTCGTTTACCTCCTGGAGCTGCAAGAACATATCTTTTTGCAGCTTCGGTTAATTCTTTATAATTGCCGTTTATGTCGTACTCTTTAATCAATTGCCCCATTGTTTTACCTGTTACCGAGAGTGCATCTTTATGGATCAATCCTTTTTTATCAAGTTCGCCGATTATAGCCATAATACCACCGGCTCTGTTTACATCTTCTATATGATAATGACTTGATGGAGCTACTTTGCAAATATTTGGGATTTTTTTAGAAAGATCATTTATATCCTTCATTGTAAAATCAACACCTGCTTCCTGCGCAATGGCAAGGATATGCAAAACAGTATTGGTAGATCCTCCCATTGCAATATCAAGAGCCATTGCATTCTCAAAAGCTTTCTTTGTTGCTATTGATCTAGGCAGGATTTTATTGTTATTTTTTTCATAGTATTCTTTCGCCATTTCAACTATTCTGTATGATGCATTTTTATATAGCTCTTTCCTGAATTCATGCGTGGCTAAAATCGTGCCGTTGAATGGTAATCCCATGCCAATTGCTTCTGTGAGGCAATTCATTGAATTAGCCGTAAACATACCGCTACAACTGCCGCATGTAGGGCAGGCTAATTTTTCAATATTTAAAAGCTCTTCGTCTCCTGTCATATCATCGCCGCCCATTTTCATAACATCGATTAGATCGTATTTTTTATCTTTATAAACACCGGCTTCCATTGGTCCGCCAGAAACAAATATAGAAGGGATATTCAGTCTCATGCTTGCCATGAGCATCCCCGGTATTATCTTATCACAATTAGGAATGCATATCATGGCATCCGCAACATGAGACTGTACCATGTATTCTACACTATCGGCAATGAGCTCTCTTGATGGCAAAGAATATAACATTCCGTCATGTCCCATAGCTATGCCATCATCTATTGCAATAGTGTTAAACTCAACTCCGACTCCGCCGGCTTCTTCAATGCATGTTTTGACATATTCACCGACTTCACGCAGATGTACGTGTCCCGGTACGAATCTTGTATATGAATTAACTATTGCGATTATAGGTTTATCAAAATCTTCTTCTTTCAAGCCGTTGGCTCTCCAGAGGGCTCGTGCACCAGCCATTTTCCTGCCCGCTGTTGTTGTTTTGCTTCTATATTTTTTATTATTTGAAAACATATATAAACCTCCATAAATTTAATTCAATGTCTTATATTAACAGAATAAAATTAATTGTAAATATTAATAATTAGGAAATACATTGATTTTTTTTATTATTTTTTGTATAAGATTAAAAAATTTGAATATAAATTTGTATTAATTTATAATAGCATGGAGTAAAAGAATATGTATAAAATAGCAGTCATGGGCGGTGATGGTACGGGTCCTGAAGTAGTAAGGGAGGGGATTAAGGTATTAAATGCCGCATGTTTAAAAAACAATGTCAAACTGGAATACACAAATTATGATCTTGGCGGAGAAAGATATTTAAAAACTGGTGAAACACTGCCGGTTTCAGTACTAGAAGAGTTAAAGAAATTTGATGCCATATATCTCGGTGCAATCGGTCATCCAGATGTAAAACCAGGTATACTAGAACTTGGTATTTTACTCAAAATAAGATTTGAGCTTGATCAATATATAAATTTAAGACCAGTAAAATTATATAATAATGTAGAAACACCTTTGAAGGATAAAAAGCCGGAAGATATTGATTTTATAGTAGTAAGAGAAAATACCGGTGGTATTTATACTGGTCATGGTGGAGTGACAAGAAAAAATACTTCTGAAGAGATCGCTTCACAATTAATGGTATATGACAGAAGGACAGTCGACAGATGCTTAAAGTATTCTTATGAATTAAAGAAAAAAAGAAATGCGAATAATCCAAAATCAAGCGAAAAACCAATTCATCTTGTACACAAAAGGAACGTATTGACTCATTGCGGTGATTTGTGGTATAGAGCATTTGAAGAGATGGGTGAAAAAGAATATAAAAATATTAAAAGAGATTATGCCCATGTTGATGCGGCAACAATGTGGTTTGTAAAAAATCCTGAATGGTTTGATGTTATTGTTACTGAAAATCTTTTTGGTGATATCATAACTGATCTTGGAGCAATGATACAGGGAGGTATGGGGATTGCCGCTGGCGGGAACATAAATCCCGAAGGTGTTAGTATGTTTGAACCAATTGGCGGATCGGCACCGAAATATACCGGACAGAATATTATAAATCCTATTGCAGCTATCTTTGCTGCCGGCATGATGATGGAAACTTTAGGTGAAGAAAAAATAGCAAAAGACATTGAAATTGCTACAAGTAAAGTTATGCAGGAAATGAAATCTATGAATGCTGGTAAAATGGGTATGTCAACAACAGAAGTAGGGGATAAAATAGCAAAATACTGTTCATAATTTTTAAACAGAAAGAGAGGTTTTTATGGCTGTAGAAAAGTACAACCTGAAACAATTGAATGAATTATTGAATTCTGGTAAAAATTATAAATTATTAAAACCTTTTTTTTTTAAGAATCAGATACTAATAAATATAGAAAAAATACTCACTGTAAAAGATCTTCAAAAGCTTGAAGACAAGGTTTTTGGCGAAATCGAAGTTGTACCTGCAATAGTACATGAAGCAGATAATCAGGTATTAAAAGCCATTATTGCAAATGCTATAGAAATTTTAAAACAATCAAAATTATTCAAATTAAATGATGTACATCATCTAGATTTTGAAAAAAGAAAAGAATGTGAGAAAATATTAACCGGGATAATAAGCAATACTCCTCATGTTGCTGATTATCTTTTAAAACTTTACAAGCACTCAAAAAAATTATTTATTCATACTATTCAGGTTGCAATAATCGCTACGATTATCGATCTTGACATACAGCACAAGAAAAAGCATCATGATGGCTTAAGGACGGAAATACTTTTAATTTCAGCATTGCTTCATGATATCGGTTTTTTATTAATGCCCAAAATCATGGTTGAAAAAAGAAGATTTGACTATAACGATGAAGAAAAGAGTCAGTATTTAAAATATCCGGCTTTAAGTAAAAAAATAGCATTATCCCTTGGAGATGAGATAAGAAAAAAATGCGTTGAAGTTATTTATCAACATAAAGAGAGACTAACCGGAGATGGGTTTCCTGAAAAATTAAAAGGCCAACAAATCGATGAACTCTCATTGATTATAGGTCTTGCAGATGATTTTGAGTTAATGATTTCAAATGAAACCAGTGCTTCTCAAAAAACACCTTCTGAAATAATGAGCCGCATGTCAAGAATGGGAAGTATTTATGGAGAGGCTATAGTAGATTCTTTTTATACATGGTTTAGATATTTAAAATGATATTATTCAATAAAAAAAAGATTCTTGCAAAAGCCAGAGATTACCTTGTACAAGGCTTATTTACAGAAGGTCTTTTTTTTTTAAAGAAAAACAGGTTCTCCTTTTTTTTAATACCAGCTTCATCAAGTATTAAGGCAAGTTTTTTTTTATTATACGGAGCCTTTTTGATTTATAATGATAATTCTAAAAAAGCCCTTGCGTATCTAAAGAAAGCCTATTTGAATCAATCAATTGATAAAAATGAAGCATTATATTTTATAATCAAAGCATATATAAACATATATGATCACAATAATGTTAAGTACTATTTTAATAAATTAAATGAAAGATTCAATAATCTGTTTTTTCTTATACATTCATATTATGAATGCAAAAAAAAAGGATTTGATGTAGCTGTTGATATGGATATAGTTCTGGATAATATAACAAATGATGACAAAAATATTTATGATATTCTTTCCAGAGCTATACTAAATTTAATCAATAATGATTATAATAGCGCTTATGAAATAATAATTAAATATAAAGACATTTATAATAATTTTTATTTTTATAATTTGATCTTATTAAAGATTCTATTTAATTGCCGTAAATATGAAGAAATTCTTAATTATATGAATGATAATATTAAGCTATTATGCAATTATGAAACACTCAATATTTATTCGATTGTACTGTATAAACTTGATTTAAACGATCAATCTATTAAAGTATTAATCCAATTGTGCAACATACAGAGAGATAATGCAAAATATTTTATTAATATTGCAAAAAATTATATGAAAATGCAGAAATATACTTCTGCCATATATTATTTAAAAGAATCTTTAAAGAATAATAAATATATTAACACGGCTGTTTTTTTACTAACTGTATGTTTACAAAAAATCGGTTTGTTTAATGATGCATTTAAATTAATATCGAAATTGGAAGAAAAAAATAAATACTATGACTATGCTCTCTTTAATATGTCATTATTATATTTTGATATAATGGATTATAAAAATGCCAAAGAGATATTTAAAATGATTAACAGCAATAATATCGAAAATAATAAATATGACAGATGGTTTAAACTGATAAATAGCGTTGATATAAAAGAAAAAGAAAAAATAAAGAAAATAAAATATTTGATTTATCTTATTCCAGGAATTGTTATATTATTAAGTATTATTATGATTGTGTCTTATATTTTTATATATAGATAAGTGGAAGTTTTTATGGAAAATATTAATGAAATAGAAACCAAAATCCAAGAGGAAATAAATAATCCTGATATTTCTAAAGATTTAATCGATGATTCTGATTATATTTTAGGTGAAGAAGAAATTTGATAATTATTGTCTCAAATAATCCGATTCACAAATTCCATGTTTAGTGAAATTTTTTATGCTATGTATTTGTCTACAGTAATATAAAAAAATTATTCTATTTTTTATATATTTTATTTTTTTAATAAATTTATTGCTAATTATTTAATATTAATTATATACTTAAAATTAATCTCGATGATAAAGCAGTATAATCATAGAATAAATATTGTATTTCTTGATATTTTATATATTTAGGAGATGCTTTATGTTAAAAAAAATCATTTTATTATTATCTTTCATGCTTTTTTTTAGTAATTATATAGTTTTCAGTCAGGATGATGATGACCTTGTGGAAACATCTTATGGAGAAATAGTAAGCATATCAAAAAATACAATTGTGATAAAAGAGTATGATTATGACAATTTTCGGAATGTAAATATTAATTATGTAGTTGATGAAAATGTAGATTTGGTAAATTTTAATTCACTAGATGAACTAAAAAAAGGCGATAGTGTTGATATTGACTATATCGTTAAAGGCAAAACCCGAATAGCAGTAACTATCATCTTGACTAATAATGAAGATATAGATGATGATAATAGAATATATAATGATGAATAAAAAAATCCATCTAATAAAAAGCTGTTATTTAATTAATCAAATTATTTTTTAAATAAATTTTAATAGTGTGAATTAATACTCTTAAAAAAATAACTCCGATAATAATTAAGAGCGATAATACAACTATCAAAATTATAGCCGTTATAAAGTGAAAAATTTCAAAAAATATTTTAAAAGCACATATTTCAACAATAATCATAGTCAGTGCTGAGGTAAAATAAATATTGTACAAAAGTAAGACCCCAGTCAAAATAAAACAAATAATCTGTATTAAAAAGAATAAATTAGTACTATTTAAAGAAAAAAAATACTCAACTAATTTGAAAATTATATACTCATAAGATAATAGCAGTAAGACAGAAAACACTGTAAAAGGTGATAACAACAGATGTACAAAGAATGGTTTTAATTTTTTATATTTATTCCATATTTTAAATGCTCGTTTAACTGTAAAAAAAAATAATACCGATAATAAAAAAAATGATGCAATTAATGAATAAATCCGTGGATAAGTTTTAGTAAAAAAATATATGGGAAACAAAATTATTACTGAAAAAGCAGCAAAAATAAGCAAGATGGTAAAAATTACAGATAAAGTATAAGAAATATTCTTTAAATCGTTTTTTAAATCGTATTTTTTCATATTTATTGGCTATATATTGCAAATAAATTGATAAATGTAAAGTTTTTTTAATTAGATTAACAATTAATTCAAATTTTGATATATATAATATCATTATTATTTGGTGATTATTTTTTGTGAAAAAAGCGTTTTTATTGATATTTATTACATTCACTGGTTTGATATTCTATCAGATTATACTTGGCAAAAATGGTATAATCGAATCTTATAGAATAAAACGTCAAAAAGAGAAACTTCTTTTTTTTAAATCCGTTTTGATCAAAAGAAACAATGAACTAAGTAATTATTTAAAATATTTGCAAAATAATAAAAACAGTCTTGAAGATAAAGCAAACAATCTTGGTTTTTTTTTAAATGAGAAAAAGTTATTGCGTATTTATACAGAAGACGAATCAAATCAAATGCCGATAAGGAATTCTTACCTGTATGAGAAATTGACATTAAATAAATTATTTGAAGAAATTAAAAATGTAAGTGGTGATAATAATAAAATTGATGTCTTACGATCATGGATTGAAGTCATATTTTATATTTTTTTTGGTTTTTTTATGTTTTTAATTATATTTGGCACACACAAAACAGATGAATAATATCGTGGATATAAACGGATTTTTTGGCGAGGATTTATTAAATCTTATTGCCGACAAAATCAAAAATAATAAAATAATAATAATGCCTTCCGATACAATTTATGGATTTTTATGCAGGATTAATCAAGAGCAAAATTTAAGAAATATTAAAAAACGAGATACGAAACCATTTCTATATTTGATATCAAATTTAAATCAGGTTGAATCATTAAATATTAATGTTGATTTGTTTTTAAAATTTTTTAAAAAATACTGGCCTGGTCCTGTAACATTTTTGGTGAATGATATAAAAGGTAATAAAATAGGAATACGTAATCCTGATTTTTTATTTTTAAATAAGTTGATTACTATGGTTGACGAACCTCTTATTTCAACCAGTGTGAATTATAGTGGACAACCATCAATGAATGATATTAATACTATCATTAAAGAATTCAAAAATAAGGTTGACTGCATTATAAGGGACAAAAATTATAAACCATCAATAGCGTCAACCATTGTCGATTTAACTGTGAATCCAATAAAAATAATAAGGGAAGGGAGTATTAAAATTGAAGAAGCTTTATAGTGTTTTTGTTGTTATTATAATAAATATAAATTTGGTATATCCATTGAAATATGAAAAATATCAGAAACAGTATTTTACAATGGGGACTTTTTTAACAGTAACTATATTTTATACGGATGAAAAAAAAGCTTATGAGCTATTAGATAATTGTTATGAAATTTCTAATAAACTTGAAAATAAAATAAGTTGTAGAAAACCCGATACTATAATTTCGAATTTGAATAAAAATAAATCAATGATAATAAATGACAATTTTGTTTATGATTTAATCAAGCAGGCTATAAATTTAAGTATACTTACAAATGGTGCGTTCGATCCAGCTTTATACAGTATTATAAAACTCTGGGGTGTTGATACGGAAAATCCAAAAGTACCATCGGATGATGAAATTAGAGAGGCATTAAAAAAATCGGGTTATAAAAATATTAAGCTAAATGATTTTAATAATCAAGTTGTTTTAGAAAATAATATAATGCTTGATCTTGGTGGTATTGCAAAGGTAAAAATAATTGGAGAAATAGCCAAGTATCTATTAAAAGAGGGTGTAGTTGACTTTATAGTCAATGGTGGGGGTGACCTTATAGTTAACGGATTTTATGGAAATAAAAGAAAGTGGAAAGTAGCTATAACAGATCCTTTTGAACAAAATAAACATATAGGTTTGATAAGTTTAACAAACTGTCGCGTGGTAACTTCAGGGGATTATCAGAGATTTTTTATAGATAAAGATGGCAAAAAATATCACCATATTATGGATCCCACGACAGGAAAGCCTGTAGATAACGGTATTCATTCTGTAACGGTTATAACAGATGATCCTTTAAAAGCCGAAGGAATGTCGGCAGGTATTTTTGTCTTGGGGATAGAGAAGGGATTGCAATTAGTTAAAAAACTCGGCAATGTCGGAGTTATTATTATTAGTGGAGAAAAAAATAATCCTGTAATTACTGTATCTGACAATATTACTTATTTTAAAAATAAGGATAATATACTAAATTTTTCATATAAAAAAGAATAAGTAATATTCACTACTGTCCGAAAGTTTTTGAAATAAAAGAATTTTCAACTCCTTGATAATTT
>CAZHHK010000106.1:0-11671 GCA_964531405.1 uncultured Spirochaetales bacterium
TACTTAGACAAAGCTGCAGAAAGAGTTAATGCTGCTTTAGCTAACGAAAAATAATAATTATAAACAATAAAAAAAGCTGCCTTGTAAAAAGGCAGCTTTTTTTATATCATAATAATTTATTTCTGGCTTATGGTGGTATCAAGGAGAGCAGGATTTTATATTTTCATATAGGGGGATTAATCTTTAAAAAATTTTTCTTTGATTGTCATCATGTCGTCAGGATGAACGGTTAAGATATCAAATCCATCTTCGGTTACTGCAACAGTATGTTCGAAATGGCTGGAATATTTGCCATCAGCTGTTACTACTGTCCACCCGTCATCTAGTACATAGGTTTCATGAGTACCAAGATTTATCATAGGTTCAATAGCTATTACGGTATTAGGTTTTAATTTTCTTTTGCCGTTAAAAGTCCTGTAGTTAGGGATTTCTGGGTCTTCATGGTTTTTATATCCTACGCCATGACCGCAGTAATCTCTTACAATGCCATAATTAAATTTATTTATATAATCCTCTATGGCACCGCCAATATCATTTATCTCAACATAGCCTTTTACTGCTTTAATTGCCTTGTATAAAGATATTTCAGCTCTTTCGATTAATAGCTGAAGCTCTTTTGATATGTTGCCTATGGCGAAAGTATATGATGCATCGCTGATGAGCCCGTTTTTTTCTATTCCTACATCAATGCCTACTATATCGCCATCCTTAAGTTTGCGGTTACATGGTATGCCATGAATGATCTCTTCATTTACTGATGCGCATATACTTGCAGGATAACCTGAGTATCCTTTAAAAGAAGGAGTAGCTTTGTTTTTTCTTATAAAATCCTCGCTGATTTTATCAAGCTCTTTTGTAGTTATTCCCGCTTTAATATAATTCTTTAAATATTTGAAAAGATTGGCGCTTATAATACCGCACTCCCTTATCCTTTCAATTTCATCTTTTGATTTAATCTGTATCATTCGCTAACACTCTTATCATAACGATCTTTTATTAATCTTTGAAGATATGATACTCTTTTACTAGATTTTTCAATTTCTGGCAATCTATCAATTAATTTTTGTGATAATGTATAGTTGTGTTTGTAAAAATTACATAATGCTTGCAGATAAGTTACTTTT
The DNA here is from genome assembly GCA_964531405.1 of uncultured Spirochaetales bacterium. Lineage (GTDB taxonomy): Bacteria > Spirochaetota > GWE2-31-10 > GWE2-31-10 > JAFGQB01 > CAZHHK01. The sequence continues at coordinate 1,125 of CAZHHK010000106.1, forward strand.
GCTCTGGTATTTTCATCCAAAATACCTGGGTTTGTTAATGTGGATAATATTTCTAGAGCTTTATCATAATCATCATTATATATATAAATAATAGCAAGATTTATTCTATAATTATCATCATTTAAAGGCTTAGTGATATATTCTTTTGATGCTTTATCGTATTCTTTTTTATCATTGAGATTTAAAGAAATAATTATATCAAAAATATTAAATATTTGCTTTTGATAATCATCAAGGGCAAGTTTACCGGCGGTATCAAGCTCTCTTTTTGCATCAATATATTTCTTTTTATTTATATAGTATTGTATCACTTTAAAATAATAATCCGGATTTTTTGTTTCCTTTTCCCTTAAATTTAGTAATTCATCTTCCTGGATTTTTTTATTACTCTGTTCAATAACAAAGACATACAACGCATCAAGTCTTTTATCATAGATAACATCATCATATCTTTTGTATACTGCTTTTGCTTCATTTATATAGTATAAAGCTTCGTTATAATCTCCTTTATCGATAAATATTTTAGCAAGTCTTATATAAAAATCAATATCCTTAGGGAATTCACTGATTCCTTCTTTTAAAAAAAATATCTCATTTTGAAAGTCGTTCATTTTACTGTACGCCATGCTTAAATTTTTATATAATGCGGGGGTCTTAAAGTCATATTTTTTAAATAAATTTTCCATTGATTCTATGGATTTAATATAATCACCTGTATGATAATATATGTCTGCAAGACTCATCAGTTCATCTTTTGATAATTCTCTATTATTTTTTAAATTTTCATAAAAAAATAGCGCTCTAGCGTATTCTTCTTTATATATATAATAATCGCCGATAACTTTAAGGAGATTTGGATCTTTTACAAATTTGGTTTCATTACTTTCAATAACTGCATAAACATCATCTGACAAATCCATTGACATACCGGAATATAAAATCAGCTTATGAGTAATATCCTTGTATTTATTGGTTAAAGATTCCGCTCGTTTTAACTCATCGATGGCTCCGTTATAATCGCCCTTCATTATCCTTGCAGTTTGCTTTAATATTATGATTTCCGCCTCAATCTCGGGGTCAAAGCCGACTTTGTATTTTTTTTCTATTTTTTTGATATAATCCAGACAATTGTCATATTTTCCAAGATTTATCATGCATTGAATTATTTTTTTGTTTATTTCAAACTCTCTTTTGTTGAGCGGGATACTTTCAAAAATCTCTAGTGCTTTTTTATAATCTCCCGTCCTGATGTAGTACACGCCGGTAATATTTTTATACTCAACTGATTTTTTTAATTTACTCCTGTTCTTATTAATTTCTTCTTTAGCTTTTTCAAATTCATTAAGCCGCAGGTATATCTTTATGCGGTTTATGTAAACTTCAAGAATATTTTTGTCTATCTCTTCGAGTTTATCAAGATAGGTAAGCGATTCGTTTAATTTTTTTCGGATAACGGCTATTTCAAAAAGTCTTTTATAGGCGATGATCTTTTCGACTTTTGGTATATCAGAGTCAACATAAGTCTGATAATATACTGCCGAATTTTCAAGATACCCGTCTTTATATGATTTTTCGGCAAGCTTCAAAATTGTCCTGTTTTCGCTTTTGATTTTTAACCTTTTAACCTGATAGAGAAGATTTGAGATGTTAAAACTTACAATTAATAAAAGGATTAAAAATATCGGAATAAAAATCAATAAAAGGATTTTTAAAATTCTGCCTTTTTTATGCTCTTTTAAAGTGTCGGAAATTTTTTTTACCGACTCATTAGCCAGGCTTTTTAGATTTTTTGACTGCATCTAATATTCCATTAACAAATTTATAAGAATCATCGGAGCCGAATTGTTTAACTATCTCTATTGCTTCATTGATGATAACTTTTTCAGGTAATTCTTTTTCAAAAAGCAATGAAAAAATAGAAAACCTCAAAATTGCTTTGTCTACACTGGCTATTCTTGCAAAATCCCAATTTATTAATTTTGATTTTATTGTATTGTCTATTGTTTCTAAATTTTCGATTGTTCCTTTAATTAAAAAAGCCGCATATTCAAAAGATTCTTTTGAATATGGGCTTTCTAGCCAGTCAAATCTCAATAAATCATCGGTACTTACAGGATTAAAATCATAAGAAAATATTGCTTGAAAAGCAAGTATTCTTCCTTCTCTCCTGTGTTTTATAAAATCATTTTTATTAGTTTTTGTACTCATCTTTAAAATAAACTATGCTAGCCTTTTTCTTTAAATCCGTCATGACTTTTTCCATTGTTTCATTAAGTATGGTATTCTGTTCCATGAATTTTAAATACTCTTTAATTCTATCCTGAACTTCTGATAATTCAAGTATTTCCGGTTTATCACTTTTTTTAATAACGTAAAATATGTGAAAGCCTACGTTGCTTTCAATTACGTTGGAAATCTCGCCTGCTTTTAAAGCAAAAATTGCTTCAAATGCAGCAGGACCAAATTCATTTTTTACTGTTTCATCGGTATAAAGTAAAGTGCCCAAGTATCCCCTGTCAATTTTTTTTGTTTTTGGATTTATTCTGTCTCTGGATTCATAATCTTCTGAGTTCATTTCACACATCGAATCAAAACTTTCGCCTTTTTTTATTCTTGCAAGTATATCTTCCATCTTTTTCTTTCTAATTGCAATTTCGGCGTCAGGGAATTTCTGTTTGCCGCCTTTAATAACTGTTGCTAAAAATATATGCTTTAGCTCAACATTTTTTGGCATGATAAATTCTTGAATGTTTTTATCATAAAATTCCTGCAATGAATTATAGACTAAAACTTCACCTGTTTGAGGATTTGTCACCTTAATAGGAAAATCTGATTTTGAAGTATAAGTTTTTGCATTTAACTTTTGAATCTGAGGTTCGGCTTTTTTATAGATATATTGCCTCATTAAAACCTGATCTTTGATATTCTCTTCAAACTTGTCATAACTTATTTTACCTTCTGTTTCTACAAAATTTTTGAATTTTTCGTCTGAATATTCAAATTTGGGATTTTGCTGAAACATTTGCTGTTTGTATTGCATCTTGACCTGGTCAAGCAATCCATTAAACTGATTTCTATCAAGCACTATTTTTGAATTTGATAATTCATCTTTTAATAGGATATTCTGGATCATCATTTCCAGTACTTGTTTTTTTGACATTTTTTCAGGACTTATGCCTATTTTTAATAGTTCATTGTATTTTTTTTCAAGTTCGTCTAATGTTATGATGGTATTGTTTACCTGTGCAACTTTATCCTGTCCTACATCCAATCTTGCAGGATATAGTGACATGATTACAATAAAAATGCTTATAAATGACAATAGTAATTTTTTCATAATAAACCTCTTAAAATATTTTAATGTATATCTTGATTAAAATTGTAAAATTTAAAAAGATACCAGTATTCAAAAGCCAGGATAACTTTATATATTATTTTTATATTTATATCAATCATAAATTTTTAATAAAAGTTCTTGAATAATAGTAAATTAAGTATATACTATTTATATATTATGAACAGGTGTATTTTACTATATATTTTATTTATTTTTACATTTTATATACAAGCAGAATCTTCTCAAAAGTATTTATTTATTAATTCAACTCCGATTAGAGCAAAGGTATTAATCGATGGCGTTGATAAAGGGATATTGACTCCCTGTATAATAAAAGATCTAAATGGTGTAAAGATCATAAAACTTGTAAAACAAGGTTATAAAGATCAAATTATCGAATTTTCTAATATAAAATCAAAGAAGATTGATATATATTTGACTTCAGCTACTTTTGACCTGTATTTTCCTGAAAACAATATTTATAAAATCGGTGATATTGTTAAAAAGGGTCCTTTTTATTTATCAAATATTGATGAGGGTAGCTATGAATTTAAAATTGATAATAATAAAATAAATTTTATAAAATTATCTCCATTTCAGACATCGGAAATTATTCTGGGTACTTCATTGGGGATAGTTGCATCATATATGTTTACATCAATAGGCTTAACAGAATATTTTAAGTATAAATCAGAATCAACAACTATCGATTTTGATTCACGACATTATGATTTGTTATCAAGAGGATTTGATATATCAAAATATATAAGTATCTCTGTTACATCGGTTTTAAGTATAGCCTTGATGAGTATATTAATTACTGATTTTTCTATACGATATAAGGAAAAACAGGCTAAGTATGAAATTATGGATAAAGCTCCTATAGAGTATAGTAAGACCCTTTATGATAACGCCCTTGATTTTTTAAGTAAAGGTGAGATCGAAAAGTCTGTAACTGTACTCCAATCATTGATTTCATTATATCCGACGAATGATTATGTGCCTATGGCATATTACCAGCTCGGGCAGAATTATTTTATCCTAAAACAGTACGATAAAGCTTTAGAAAATTGGGATATATTCATAAAAGATTATCCTGTGTTTGATTATTATGATTATGTTTTAAAGAATATTTCTGAAATTTATTTTATGAGAAAGGATTACAAGACTGCATTAATTTTTATAAATAAAGCAGTATTCACGGAAAATATACTGGATAGAGAGACAATCTTTGCCTATAAAGCAAAGATAAATTTTGAAATTTACAACAGCGAGAAAAATGAAAATTATTATAATTTAACTGAAAATCAATATCTTTTGCTTTTGGACAGCTTCCCTAATTCCGACAGGATCACCACTTACTATCAGCAATTGATAAGGCTTTATAATATGAGTGGTAATACCGATAAATTAATTGATCTAAAAAAGAAGGCTGAATCAATAAGTGATCCTTCGATAAAAGATCTTGTTTTGTCGTTATTCAAATAATTGAAGAGCGTTGTAAAATGGCAAATCATAACAAGTTTTTAAATTTCTTTGATCTTGAAGAAATAGATAAACCCGAAGACATAAATATTAATAAGACTGATAAAAGCCCTATAGATTCAATTCAGTTTACAATGGAAAATTATTTAGATAAATTGGATTTGAAGTTAAAAAATGACAGTGATCTTCAAAATGAGATAGATTCATTTCCAAAATTAAAAAAATCCGAAAATGCAACTGGAGATTTAAGATCGGATAGATTAATAAAAGATCATCAGGATGAAATATTTAAAGGTAAAGATCGGTCCAAAACCGACGAAAACGTAAAAAATATTAGCGGTGATAAAAAAAATAAATCGGTTTTAAACAGGATAATTAAATTAAAAAGTAATTCTAATATCAATACAGAAGATTTAAAAAATAAAAATTCCGATAGCTTAACACGAATAAAAAAAAATGAAATCACGGTAAAAAAGGAAATTAAAACGGTAAAGACTGCTGATAAAAATATTCCCGAAAAAAACATGTCTGAAGAAGTCAAATCAAGTTTGAGGAATAAAATTATTACTGAAAAAAAAATGGAAATCGATAATCTAAAAAAAAATATAGATGGTTTTCAAGAGTTTGAGGATATTGAGGAACTCGAAGAGGCTGAAGAAGTAATAGATATTGAGGATAATCCAGTTGACGAACTTGTAAAAAAAGTCGATTTAAAAAACAACAAAATCGAATACCCGGGAAAAGTTAGTATTGAATTTATAGATAAAAAATTATTGTCATCAAATCTTATGGACGAAGAACCAGAGAAAGAAAATGAAGAGATTTTTGGTGTTAACAGAGTTGAAGTTTTTTATAATATTGATAAGAATATTTATTCTTCAAGATCATCAGGTGTACTTGATAAAAATCAAATGGAAAATGTCAAAAAAGGCATTTTTATTCCTGTAATTACCGCAGTTTCATTATTTGTAGTGTTATTTATTTCAATAATATTTTATTATATATATCTTAAATCAACTGAGAATATCACTCTTGAAGAATCATTCCAGAAGGAAAACTCTATACTTGTGAAAATTGCTCAAAAGCAAAGGGAAGAAGCAAGGCTTGCAAGATTAAAACTTGAACAGGAAAGAAAATTGCTTGAAGAGCAAAAAAATCAGATCGAAAGCACGATCAATGAAGCTCTGTTAAAAAAACAGGCCGAGATAGAGGGAAGGTACAAACAAAAACTTCTTGAACTCCAGAATAAAGGAGTATCAGAGGAAGAGTTGGAAAAATACAGGCAAAGATACGAGGAAGAAAAAAATAAAGCTTATGAACAAGCTAAAAAGGAAAGAGATCAGCAACTGGCAGAGCAGTCAAAAAATTTGGAAGAAAAAGAAAAGACTCTTAATGAAGCTCTTGATAAAGTGAGGATCCAGAGCGAAAGTTATCAGGCTGATCTTGCTATTATCAGGAAACAATATGAAGAAAAAAGCAGGCAGGATAAAGAAGTTGTTTTAAAAGAACTAAATAGAATCAGGGAAAATGATGAAAAAATAAAATCCTTCAATAATAATATATATCAATTGATTTCCGGCTCTATGATAGATTTTAAAAATCAAAATTATGATAATGCGATAAAAAAACTTGATACTGTTTTAAAATATTATAAAGACAATGAATTATTTGTAAACAGCAATGAAGATCTTAAGAATAAAATGGAAACTGATATATTTTTTGTTGATACGATCGCAGGATTAATCAGCCAGACTAAAAATTCGCCAGTTATGACAAAACAATACAATGATATTATAAAAAAGCTAGAAAAGCTGACAAATAGTTATAAAGCTGCCGAAGCCTATTATAATCTAAAAAATTACGATAAATCCAGTCAGGAATATACAAAAGTACTTGAGCAATTTGAAGAAGTTAACAAAGCCAATGAAAGATTGAAGTTGATAGAAAAAGTTAAACAGAATAATATCGCTAAGAATTTGTATGTTAGGGCTCAAACTGATTTTAACGCAAAAAATTATGATGCCGCATTAAACAATCTCTCCTCATTGATTAAAAATGCTCCTTTAAGCGATTATGTAACTGTTGCTATTAATGATATAAATAAAATTGTTGCATTAACCTCATCAAACTCTAAGATTTCAAAAGACAATGAAGCCGCCTCAAAAATATTTGATCAGGCAGAAAATTTCAAAAATGCCGGTAATTATAATGATGCATTGAAAGCGTATTACTCTGTTATTGCAAATTATCCTTACTCGGATTATACAAAAAAGTCCTATGATCAAACAATTGTAATAAAAGATATTCTGGAAAATCAAAAAATAGAGAGTATTAACAATAAGTTAAAAGACTCATTTAAATCGGATTTTGAAAAATATAAGAATGCATATAATAATGGAGATTTGGCAAGTGCCAGACGGTATTATTTTGATGCATTGAAGAAGGCATTTGATATTTATACCAATAATTCAATTGGCGATTTTAAATCGGTTGAGGATAAATATATAGAAAACCTTCTGGCAGCGAAGGACAAATCCGGCGTTAAGAATGAAAATCAACTAAGTGAAAATGAAAGAAAAATGCTTGCCGATCTTAAGAAGGAAAAATCCGATCTCGAAGCCAAATATAAAAAATTGATCGATGAAGCAAAAAATAGCTCTTTGCAGGATAAAGATAAAAAAATTAAAGAATATGAGCTTCAGCTTAAAAGTCAGAAAGATGAGATTGAGAATTTAAGAAAATATATTGAAGAAAAAGAAAAAAATATTTCGCCGGATGATTTGCAAAAAAAGATTAATGATTATCAAGATGAATTAAGAATTGAAAAAGAAAAAGCTGAAATTTTAAAAAGACAGCTTTACGCTTTTTATCAAAAGGAAAATCAGTATAAGGATCAGCAGGATAAGATTAATTCTTTAGAAAGTGAAATCGTAAAACTTAAAAATAGTTACAAGAATCTTGAAGAAAAATCAAAATCAAAAACAATCAGCAATGAAGACAAACTTAAAATAGAAAGTGAATTAAAGAATGTCCTTGAGCGAAAATACGAGCTTGAAAAGCAAAAAGAAGTGGAAGAAGAGAAACAGAAGATTAAGGAATATTATGAAAGAGAAATAGCTCGTCTAAAAGAAAGTTCAGTAAACGTTGATAAAAATACTTTTAATATATCGGATCTTACTACCACTTCTGGTTTAATCTTTGGACAGGTTAAGGATATTGTAGAAGATTCTGTTACTTTCCAATTTGTAGTAATCGACCAGTCTATTAAAAATCTTATAAATAATGGTGATATTGTAAAAATCGTAAGATTGAGTATAGTAAATAACAATAAACAAGAAATTTTTATAGGCTATCTTCAGATAAGCTCATTAAAAAATGATTCTCAATACGGCAGGGGTAAAATCGTGTCCGTAGTTAAAGGGAATGAAATACAACCAGGCGATCTATTAAAGAAATAAAATTAATAACTGGATTATTAATAAGTCTGAGAAGTAAGCGGTTTATCTTGAAAGACTCGGTGCAAGGTTAACTCCATTAAATCGTTTTTTTAGTGTATTATTATTTTATTTAAAGTTTTTTCTTGCTTTTTATTAAATAATCCATGATAATTAAGACATGGATATAAATACTATAAATTATATTGACAATTCAATTACTTCGGTATCACAGCAGGCCAGTATGAGAGCATTAAGAGGCGCTCTTGATATGGAGAAAGAATTAGCAAATCAAATAATTGATATTATTAAAGAATCTGGTATAGCTCAGAATGTTGATATAACAGTTTAATTTTTTAGTCTTAAGATTTTATATAATAAAAATTTATCTTAGATTATATGAGGTTTAAATATGAAAAAACTATTGATTTCTATTTTTATTGGGGTTTGCGCCGGTGTGATCGATGTAATACCAATGGTAATCCAAAAACTCAATATATATGCAGATATTTCCGCTTTTATTCAATGGGTTGTGCTGGGTGTGTTTATTAATTATATTGATTTTAAAATAAACAATACATTAAAAGGTTTAATTGTTGCAGTAATGGCTTCGCTGCCGATTATGGTGATTGTTTACGGTAGTGATCATTTTTCTGTTATCCCAATTATAATTATGTCTATTTTACTGGGAAGTCTTGTTGGATTTTTCGGCGGTAAATTTGCAAAAGAATAATTATAAATTTGTTTTTATTAAAAATTGAAAATTTATTACAATTGTTCATCTATGCTATAATGTTTAAAGGAGTTTTTTATGCAGAATATACCGGCTATCATTCAAAAACAAAAAGAATTTTTTAATTCTCACACTACAAAAGATGTTAAATTCAGACTGGATGCTTTAGAAAGATTAAGGGAAGCGGTAATCGATAATGAACAGAATATTTACGATGCTCTGCATGAAGATTTAGGTAAGTCAAGTTTTGAGTCATATGCATCGGAAGTGGGAATATTCCTTGAAGAAATAAGAATGCATATTAAGAAATTAAAATCATGGAGTAAACCAAAAAAAGTTAAAACTCCAATAGCTTATTTTCCTGCTAAAAGTCTTATATATCCTGAGCCTTATGGTATAGTATTAATCATTGCTCCATGGAATTATCCTTTTTTACTTCTTATGGATCCGTTGATTGGAGCAATCTCTGCCGGTAATTGTGTTGTTTTAAAACCTGCGGATTATTCCAGAAATACATCGGATATAATTGATCATATAATTAAAGATACTTTTAATGAAGAATATATTGCAGTTGTGCGCGGTGGCAGAGAGGTCAATGAAGCTTTACTTAACGAAAAGTATGATTATATATTTTTCACAGGCAGTCCTTCGCTTGGCAGACTCGTTATGGAAAAGGCGAGTAAAAATTTAACGCCTATTACTCTGGAGCTTGGCGGTAAAAGTCCGTGCATAGTCGATAAAGATGCTAACATAAAGTTAGCTGCAAAAAGAATTACATGGGGTAAATATTTTAATACAGGGCAAACCTGTGTATGTCCGGATTATCTGTTTGTACATGAGGATGTTAAAGATAAATTTATTAATGAAATGAAAAAGAATATTGAATTATTTTATTCTAAAAATATTAATGAATCAAATGATTATGGCAGAATAATTAATGAGAAGCATTTTGATAGACTGTCAAAATTAATCGATAAAAACAAACTGTTTTTCGGCGGAGACTTTGATAAAAAAACAAAATATATTTCTCCAACCATTTTGCTTGATGTAAATCCTGATGATCCTGTAATGAAAGAGGAAATTTTTGGTCCTATAGCACCGGTTATGACTTTTAAAGCACTTGATGAGGTTGTGACATTTATTAATTCTAATCCCAAGCCGCTTGCTTTATATTATTTTGGCGGGCAAAAAAATAGTATTATCAATAATGTATCATTCGGCGGTGGGTGTATTAATGATACCCTGGTACATGTAGCAAGCCCCTATCTTCCATTCGGTGGAGTTGGCAACAGTGGTATGGGTAGTTATCACGGTAAAAATACTTTTGATACTTTTACTCATTACAAATCCGTGTTAAAAAATTCTAATTTAATAGATATGCCCTTTAGGTATCCGCCGTACAAGAATAAGCTAAAGCTTATAAAAATGTTTATTAAATAATAGAGATTTTTTATATTGTTAAAATAGTTAATTATATTTTATTTTTTTATAAATTATATACATAATAAGGTAGTGTCAAAAATTTTATGAAAAAATTATGAAAACACTGCCAGTGTTC
>CAZHHK010000107.1:0-11659 GCA_964531405.1 uncultured Spirochaetales bacterium
ACACTGGCAGTGTTTTCATAATTTTTTCATAAAATTTTTGACACTACCTAATAGAGACTACCATGACAATAACAAACAAACTATTTTTTTGAGGCAATCAATTGATTGAGATCGTTTTTTAAAAATATTTTTCCTTCTTCATATTTGATTATATTCATTATAAACATGAGATTTATCAATTTATCTATTATTACATTAAATCTTGATATTGCAATGCCAGTATAAAAAGGTTCATCCTTAAACTTAAGCATGTTGCTTATAAAATATTCTTTGAGCTCATCAAGATTTTTCCCAGGATTTTTGTAGATATAATGCTCTGCCGAAGGAATTAAATTATTTATTATTATCATTTCTGGCTGTATTTTAAAACGTTGAAGTTTTTTTAAGACTTTATCAATATTTTGTGGATCACATATTACAGGACCATGCCCAGCTAAGAATTTTTCAATATTAAATGTTTTTAATCTATTGTAAGTATCGATTATCTCTTCAAGTGACTTTTGCAAATTTTGATAATAATCAAGCTGAGGTGCAAGCCTTAAATAAATAATATCTCCAGATAATATCCAATTATACTCATTAACAAAAAACGATACAGAGTCTATTGTATGTCCTGGTGTTGACAGAGCTTTAAGTTTTATTTCTCCTAGATCGATGACATCGTTATCTTCAATAAATATATCAATATTATATTCATCAAAATCATCCTCTGCACCTTTTAATATACTAATACGTTTTCTTATAGACTGAAAATCTTGAGTCTTTTTTGAGCCGATTATCTTAATTTTTTGATTTGCTTTTTTTAGATATGCATTACCTCCTACATGGTCTCCGTGTGAATGAGTATTGATGATATAATCAATTTTTGTAATATCTATGCTGTTTCTTTTAAATGCTTCAATATTCTCTTCTATTTCACGCGGGTTACCGGTGTCAACAATAGCTTTTTTACTGCAATCAAGATAATAAATATTACTGCTATCCGTGCCATATAATACATAAATATAATCATTTAATTTTTCAAATTTTTCCATATAATATGATCCCTGTTATAAGATATCAAATCCTTTTTTAATAAGCCACATGCCACCAACCTTTTCATAAAATTTTTCTAAAGGCATTTTTGTTTTTAACACACAATTAAAAAAATTGTATTTTGAAAGATCATGGTCTATTATCTGATTTTTCATCTCTTTGTAATATAGAGTTCCAGGCATTGGCGTCAATATTGTATATCCTGCAAATGATACACGATGGCTGCTGGCATAATCCAGCAATGCTTTAAAATCATCTTCTTCGTAATAATGTGGGACAACATAATTTCCTCTAACTTTTATGCCATTTGCATGCAGAATATCAATAGCTTTTTCTATCAAAGCAGGGCTCGATGATTTATTATATTTTTTCATTTCATCCTTTCTGAATGATTCAAATCCGCATACAATTACATGTAATCCTGCCTTTGCAAGCTTTTCAATAAGTTTTGGATGATTTACAACCGTATCAAACCTTATATCCATTACATAATTTTTTTTAATTCCTTCTTTAAGTATTCTGTCAAAAAGATTATTGATAAATTTAATGTTGACTATTGTATTGGCATCGGCAAATCTTACAAGATCGTAGTCATCAAGAAATTTTAATTCCTTAATTATGCTATCGATGCTTCTTTGGTAGTACCCGCCATTATATTGTGACCATATCGAACAAAAAGTACATTTATATGGACAACCTAATGAAGAAAAAATATATGTTGCTGGGCTTGGATGATTACCGACTCTGTAAGTAGGTATCCAGCGTTTAATATAGCTTCTATCCGGCATTATATAATCTTTACCAGCAGACTGGCATTTTTTTGCCGGAGCTTTTGTTTTTATTAATCCTTCTTTAGTATTCAGTAAAATGCCTGCAACAGTGCTTAAAGGCCTATTTTTTTCTTTTGCTCTAACTACATCTAAAAATATATATGCAGCCTCTCCAGGACATACCACATCAACGGCTCTGTCTGTAAAATCTTCAGGGCATAATGTTGCATGCAGTCCGCCTGCAACGGTTAATATATCCGGATTATATTTTTTTACTGTTTTAAATATATCAATACCAAGATTGAATTCCGAAGCGATAAATGTAACACCAACAATATCAGGATTTACTTTTTTAAGATACTGAGTAACCATTTTGTCAGGTTTTGGAGAAGAAGGCACTAGATCGTATTCTCCTTTCATTTCCAAGACCGTTACATCATAATCTTTGCATGCTGCGGCTATGGTTAATAAACCAAGAGGAGGTCCTATGAGTTTACGATGAACAAAAGGTTTCGCTTCTTTTGGTGCATATTTATAAATGCTATTTTCAGGTGATCTTGGCGGATTAATCAACAATATTTTCATTTTAACTCCATTTTAAAATATTTTCTCTCGATTACAATCAGAATAATTAATATGGACTGCCAAAAAAAATTCCAGCCCATTCCCAAGAACCGTTTATATCGATGTCATAAGGATAATCTATTTTTTTAAAATAAAAATACCATGTGTTCATATTTAAAAAATCCCAATTATCTGATTTAATAAAAACCTCATTAGCGGAAGAGAAACCAGAGGGATTTTCTTCAAAAATGATTCCTCTGTTCCATCTTTTATATATTTCAATTTGATTATAAGTCAATGTTTGCTGGGTTTTTTGAAATATCTTACCATAAAAATTAGTTTTTGATGCATAAGTACTCAATCTATAATAATCTTTTTTTTGTATTGCATCTTTTACATTATTGATTAATATTTTAATATCTCGATAAACCCAATCTTTTTTTAAATTATAAAAATAGATTTCGTTTTTAATTGAATTAATATTTATCTCAGGATTTGTATTATCATTCTTATTAGAATACTCGATTAATAAATTCATAACATTTATAGCTTTTTTTATATCTGACATTTTTTTATAAATATTAGACATTTCATATAAAACTACCGCGATATCACATTTATCTTTATAATTATTTAATAGTACTTCGTACATTTTTATTTTTACTTCATTACTAACATTGCATGAAATTATTCGTCTTGCTATAAAATATCCAACTGGTCCTTCCTTAAAATCAATAGAATAATAAATTTTATCTACTTTAAGCATATAATAAACACTGACATCTTTATCACCCAGCTCCCAATATAAGTCTGATATAAAAAAATATAAATAATTTTTAAAATCTTCATTCTTTTCCAGCTGTGATAATTCTCCTAAAAATATTGGCAAATAAGTCGATTTGGTTTCATTTATGAATAAATCTGAAATATCCTTAAGCCATTTTTTAAAATCCTCCATACTATTTATTGCTGCCTTTTTATTAATAAGATCATTTAAATAGTCATTGCCTGATGCACTAAAATTATACACACTTAACACTTTGCTTTTACATGAAAATAAAAGCATTACAGCAAAAATCAAAAAAATCAATCTTTTCATAAGCTGTTTTTTACACTTAAAATGGTTAAAATGCAATATTGTTTTTACTTTTTATTTGTGCTAAATACTCAAGATTACCATTTGTACCTTTAATATCGCTTTCTATGCAGTCTGATACAGTAAGTCCCAGTGCGCTTATTTCTTTACATACTTCATCTATAATCAGTTTCCTGTCGTTTTCATTAATTACGATTCCATTGAAATTTGAATCCAGATTGAGTTTTGCTGTCAATCGTTTGTATTCAAACTGCGGTTTTATTAAAGCGACAATCCAGTTTATATTCAGTTTTTTATTTAAAAATTCTATTATTTTAACAACAGAAGTAAAGCTTGCATCAATTACCGCAAAATCAATACTATCACTTATTAATTCTTTGGATAAATCACTGTATTTTGTGCCTTCAAGAGAAATAACCCTTTTATCTTTCCTGATACTGTAATCGAGTATATTTCTGCCGCAATCAACAGCATAAACTTTTAAAGCCCCTTTTTCAAGAAGCACCTGAGTAAAACCACCGGTAGAACTACCTATATCGATGCAGATTTTATTAGAAATATCTATATTGAAATTTCTAAAAGCCGTTAAAAGTTTGTAGGCTCCTCTTGAAACGTATTTTTGGCTGTCTTTAATCCTGATAGTTTTATTATAATCAATCAATGCTCCTGTTTTGTAAACAGGCACTTCATTGACAAGCACACTGCCACTTAATATTAAGCCTGTAGCCTGTTTTTCCGTCAGATTAAATTTTTCACAAATCAAGTTTATTAATTTTTCTTTTTTCACTTTTTTCTTTCGATAATAAAGTCGACAAGATTATAAAAAAACTCATTGTTTCGTGGCAAATTTTTTATCAAATGGATCAATTCGGATTTATATTTATACAGTATTTTAACAGACTTGTCCAATCCGATTACAAGTGGTATCGATGATTTTTTATTTTTCTCATCACTTCCTCTTGTTTTCCCCATGATCTTTTCATCACCGGTAATATCCAAAATGTCATCTTTAAGCTGAAACATGATCCCTAGTTTTTCCCCAAATTTTTCAATTGCTTTTATCGATTTGTCATCTGCTTTTGCATTTAATGCGCCAAGCATCAATGATAATTCAAAAAGAGAGCTAGTTTTGTTGCGGTTTATCTCATTCATTTTTTTATATGTCAACTTTTTATTTTCTCCCTCAAGATCAAGCATCTGCCCCAGTATCATGCGTTTATATCCGATCTTTTCGTTAAAAAGCTCCAAAATTTTATTAAGCATTTCCTGCTTTGAATATTTTGATAAAATCCCAAAAGCACTTGTTAACATAGCATCGCCTACCAACAGTGCATATGCCTCATTTTTTATTTTATGAAGGGTTTTGACTCCTCTTCTTAAATCATCATTATCCATACAAGGAAGATCATCATGGATCAATGAATAAGTATGGACAGCTTCAACGGCAGCACTTAAAATATATGAATCTTCATCTATATTGCCAAAAGCAAGGTTTGATTCTAGTAGCAGGAGAGGTCTCAATCTTTTACATGTTGCAAAAGTTATATGATTCATTCCCCATTCAGCCGAATATTTTTGCGGATTTTTAAAAAAGAGATACTTTTTTATTTTTGATTCTATTTTTAGTCTTTTTATCTCATTTTCCACATAATTCATTTTTACTTTCCAGTTTAATTAAAGTAGATAATAACTATTTTTCTAATGTTAATTTTATAATATCATTTTTTAATCTGAAAATCAACTTTTAGGGGTATTTAAAGTATTTTTTGAAGGACGGCTTTTAAAAAATACTTTATTTTAGATAAAATTTCTGTAAATTTTATCTAAAAATTTGAAATTTATTAAAATTGATATTATAATAATTGTGTTGGGTATTAATCCCAAAAGTTATTTATGTAATTTTTGAATGTCCCCCCATGAAATACCCCAACAGAGCTATCCTATGATAGTGAGAAATCTGTTTGGAGGTAGATATGAGAATAGTAAAGTTTATCTCAATACCAATCGTAATTATTTTAGGTGTTTTTTCATGTACAAATGAATTAAGCCCGGAAAGCAGCAGTCCTTCAAGACAACAATCTGTAACAAGCATTCCAACAGCAGACACAGTGACCACAGATGAACAAAATCAGCCTGGTGATGAAGAACAACTGGATCAGTTAGTACAAGAAGAAAGCAATGATGTAGAGAATAATTATGAAATTGATATCGTTTCAAATGACAATGAGGGCGTTGTAAATCAGGAAGATTCTTATAACGGGCAGGATGAAAATAACAGCGGTCCTAATAATAATGGCAACAAAGACAAAGATAAAGACAAGGATAATAACGGCAATCATTATGGCTGGTACAAAGACAACAACAATAAACATTAAAAGCTACTGTTAAAAGACAAAGAGGTCCTAAAGGAGGACCTCTTTTTTTATAAGTTTACCCATTTAAAAATATATAACATTTTTAGTGATTAGTTGTTTTAATATGTGAATTTATATAGTTTTTTAACTCATCAAAATTTAAATAAGATATGTCAATAAAATTCAAGCCACATTTTATTTTTTCTTGATTTTTACTGTTTTTATCGTAATCTGTCCAGACAAGTCTGGCAAAAGTAATTATCGGAGGTTTATTATTTTTTAGATATATTGAAATTCTAAATTTAATGCTACCTGTCATTAGTTTGCGCATGATGTGTTGGTTTTTTAATTCTGGAATATCTTCAATGCCAAGTCCTCTTGCACTTACATCAAATGTTGTCGTAAACTTTTCATTTTCCATTTGTGTAAGGTCGGTATCCTTCCAGTTTACGAATTCATAACCAATTTTCAAATGAAGTTTAATTCTTGGGAAAACTCTTTTTTCAAGCATATATTCATCCATTTATATCGAGAAATAGACTGTGATAAAACTGCCTTTTTTTAAAAAGGCAGTTTATTATTATTTGCATTGAGTGCTCGCCTAATCCCAATTCCAGCCTTTTTAGATATCCCTTGCTCGGTAATATACTCTTAAGTATAATTATACAAAATTAATTTAAAATGGCAATTGTTTATTATTAATTATTTTTATGACTTAAATATAAAAAATACTGCGCCCAGGATACACAATGCCGCCCAAAGATAATTCAATTTAATAGGTTCATTCATATAGAGCAGTAAAAAAGGGACGAATACCGAAAGACTTATAACTTCCTGAATGATTTTTAATTGCATCAGATTCGTAGTTTGATGACCGATACGGTTTGCCGGGACTTGAAGTAGATACTCAAAAAATGCAATCCCCCAGCTAATAATAACAGCAATATACCATTTTTTATCGCTTAGATTTTTTAGATGAGAATACCATGCAAAAGTCATAAAGACATTTGAAATTATTAATAAAATGATTGTTTTTAATAATGGTGCCATATATTTATTAACCTGTTTATTTTTTATCAATGATTTTTTTTATTTTTGATATGACAAATCGACGATTTTTTGTATCTTCCTGTACCCATTTCCAGAATACAAGATTATGATTGATACTCGAGTTTTTATAATACATGAAAGAAGCAATTTTATCATCTTCCGGAAGAAGATCAATAAATTTAATCCTGTTTATTTCTGCCAATAGCAATATAGCAATATCACCGCGCATTAATTTTAATGCCGATATATCTAAAAGCCAATTGGTTTTTTCTGTAGAGACTGTCTGCTTAAGAAGATAATCATTTGTTTTTGTCCCACAAGAGTAAATTTCTTTATAAACAGGGTTATTGCTTTCTACGCCCGTGTTATTTATTGTATATAAAATATTTAACTGGCCGCTTTTTTTATTTCCATCTTCAATAAGCTTATTAAAAAGCCGATTGTATTTAATGCTACTGCATGAAATGATCAATAATAACATGCTTAAAATATAGAAAAAATATTTCATTGTTTTTGCCTTAATAATTAATTGTCAAAATCAACTTTAGGCACTTTATCAGAGCCTTTATCAGCTTTAAACATTTCTTTTGTTTTAAATTTATTTCCTGCGACTAGGTTGTTAGGGAATTTTCTTATAAAAGTATTATAATCTCTTACCGCTTCATTATATCTTTTGCGCTCAACCGCAATTCTGTTTTCTGTACCTTCAAGCTGAGTCTGCAGAGAAATAAATTGCTCGCTTGCTTTTAGTTGAGGATAATTTTCTGTTATGGCAATTAATTTTGATAATGCTCCTGATAGCTCTCCTTGAGCATCCTGAAATTTTTTAAATAACACGGGGTCTTCAAGGACTTCCTTTGTTACGGTAATCTGCGTTGCCTGGTTTCTTAATGCAATAACAGACTCTAATGTTTCCTTTTCATGTTTCATGTATGCTTTAACGGTATTTACAAGATTTGGAATTAAATCTGCGCGACGCTGATAAACATTTTCAACCTGTGCCCAGGCTTCATTTACCGCTTCTTCTTTTTCAATTATTTTATTGTATATACTTACAGGATTACATGAAATAAGTACAATAATAAAAATACTTAACAAAGACAAAAAAACAAAATATTTATTTTTCATGATTATACCCTTTATTTTTTTGAATATTATTATATAATTAAAAGCATTATTTTGCTTGGCAGATGAATATATATATCTCATATAATTTTTTATTTGGCAATACCTATTATATTTTAAAGGATAAATTAATATGTCATTCTTATGTTTAATCCTTTACCTACAAGATATTCTTTGATTTGCTTTATAGTATATTCACCGTAATGCAGTATTGATGAAACAAGCGCCGCATCGGCTTTGCCTATGGTAAGGACGTCATAAATATGTTCAGGACTTCCTCCCCCGCCTGATGCTATTACGGGGATCCCAACCGCTTCTGCGATCATTTTTGTTAGAGTCAGCTCATAACCCGCCTTTGTGCCGTCCGCATCGATCGAGTTTACAACGATTTCACCAGCGCCGAGATCTTCTCCCTGTTTTGCCCAGCTTATTGCATCAATGCCCATCGGAGTGCGGCCTCCATTAATTACTATTTCATAGCCTGACGGAATTTGTTTTGTTGTCTCAACTTTTTTAACATCCATTGACAATACAACGCATTGTACTCCGAAAGCATAAGCAGACTCTTTAATGATCTCGGGATTTTTTACTGCAGCGCTGTTAAAGTTTACCTTCTCGGCGCCGGCTAAAAGCACCTTCATGGCATCATCCACTGATCTTAAGCCTCCGCCGACACTGAATGGGATAAAAACCTGCTCTGCAACCTTGCTTACCACATCTATCATTATATCTCGTTTGTCGCTTGATGCTGTGATGTCATAAAACACTAGCTCATCGAGACCTTCAAGGTAATATTTTCTAGCTGTTGCTACAGGGTCGCCGATATCCTTAGTATCAACGAATTTTATGCTTTTGGCAAGCTTGCCGTCCCTTACGTCAAGACACGATATGATTCTTTTTGTTATCACTACACACCATCCCATTTTGAAAAATTTTTTAAAATGGTTAACCCTATCTCACCACTTTTTTCCAGATGAAACTGGGTTGCAATTAAATTACCCTTTCCTATTACAGACGGAAATTCTATTTCATATTCTGTGACAGCAATAATATTTTCTTTATCATCTGGTAGAGGATAATAGGAATGAACAAAATAAACTTCAGCATCTTTTGGAAAATCTTTAAATATAAAATGATTTTTTAAAAGTCTTATTTTATTCCAACCCATATGCGGTATTTTTAAATTCTTATCTTTTAATTTAAATTTCGGACAACTTCCTTTTATCAATCCCAGGCATTCGGTATTTCCCTCTTCCGAGTGCGATAGTATAATCTGAGTACCCAGACATATACCCAGTATAGGTGTGTTTTTTTTAAAAGCTCCTTTTATTGCTTCATCAATCCCTGAAGATTTAAGCATCGACATTGCGCTTTCTGCATTGCCAACTCCAGGAAAGATTATTTTTTTAGCATTAAGTATTTTATTGGCATCTCTTGTTATTTCAGATTCGATCTTAAGATAATCCAGTGCTCTCTTGACCGACGTCAGATTACCTGCCTCATAATTTATTATCGTTATCATAAAGTTTTTACCATCGCCAGAATAATAAATTTATTGTTATATAGAATTCATTTGACTAAAAAATAATTAATCAATTATACTTTATTAATTGTTTTTATTCAACTGTATAATTCATTAAAAAGAGGTGTTATGGCAAAAGATTATGATTTTGATAAAAAAATGAAGGGCTCAAAACCGGATAATTTTGATTATGATAAAGAAGCTTTAAAAAAATATATTGAAAAATTGTTAAGCTTTGAAAATCAGAAAAATTTTATTACAGAAAGTGATTTGTCAGAAGTTGCAAAAGAGCTTGGCTTGAGTGATAATGATATAAAAAATATAAAGCTTCAGGCTGATAATCATATAAAAAAGGGAAAAGGTTATCTGGCTCATCAATGTTATGACCAGGCAATTGATGAATATAATCAGGCTTATGCTCTGTCCCCGCTTAATATTGACGTTTTAAAAGGACTTGCGCGATCTTATCTTAACCGTTTTAATGAAAAAAAGCAGAATGAAGATAAAACGCTTGCTTTAAAATATGCAAATAGGGGCATTGACCTTTTCCCCGATGTTGGAGATTTTTACGATGTAATAAAAGCTTTAAACAAAAAAATTGACGACTACAATTATAAAAATACTAATGCTAAAAGCAAAAAATTACAGAAATTGGCTGTATTGATAATTACAGTGATGTTTATTATGTCAGGTATTTTTATTATTTACTTCAATCCCAAAAGAGGGAATAACGATGCAGGACAAAAAACTACCGATTCTTATAATACAAGCATAAGTATTAAACTGGCAGAACCGAATGAATTTGATATTCCAGTTGTGC
Source organism: uncultured Spirochaetales bacterium (assembly GCA_964531405.1). Lineage (GTDB taxonomy): Bacteria > Spirochaetota > GWE2-31-10 > GWE2-31-10 > JAFGQB01 > CAZHHK01. Next base: position 10,337 of record CAZHHK010000107.1, read on the forward strand.
TTAAAACGGATGACAAAATAAGCAATATTAAATTTGTGAAAGACATATCGCTGTATAATAAATATGATGACTCTTATTCTTACACCTTGAAATGCGAATTCTTTTGCCCTGATGTTGAGGTGCAGAAACTTACCGTTAAAGTAAGTATTCTTGACAGTGCTGGAAATATAGTTAATTCAAAATTCAAAGATGTAATTTCGGATTCAGATGAATCTGTTTATCCAGGTGATTCAATACCTGTTGGTATTTTAATACATGAAAAAGTCAAACCACCTGTGATTAAAAAAGCCGAAGTAAGCATTTATTTTATTAAAGCAATTCCTACATCGGGTAATTATGAATTAAAAAATGAACTTCCTGTTAAATGGGAAACAGGCAAAAACGAAAATTTAAACATAACGGTTTATCAGAGAGACAGCAGTGTCAGGGGAGGATTTGGCACCAAATACCATTTCCTGACAATGCGGATTAAGAATACTGGAATGCACCCTGTAAAGCATTTAAAAATTGGCGCGGTCTGGTTTGATAAATCGGGAAAGGCTATTGTGTCAAATTATGTTTACGGTGTTTCAAATTCATTGCCTCAGATAAATACGGGAGTTGTCCGAACATGCAGGATAATCGGGACGTTTACTAAAGACATGCCTGATTTTAGTAAATTTGAGTTATCTGTAGTGGAAATAAATTAAAATCGCCGCTTATAAAAATCCTTTACTCTTATCAAATGCTATTTTTAAAAAGTTTCAAACAATCATAAAAGTTCTTTTTTTAAATTTTCGTTGCTTTTTATAATTTTTTATATTATAAAAATATCAATAATAAATAAAAGACATTGCATTATAAATGAAAAATAGTATTTTATCAATCGTTTTATTTTTTTTTATATCATTATTAAGCTGTACACTTGCCGGGACAGAAGCAGGACCTGTTGGTACATGGTCAGGCTCTTTAACTTATACTGAGGATAACGGTAATGATGCAGATTTGGATATTACACTCACAATTAATTGTGATGATACAGGTGCTTTTAAAAACAATATAAAATACACAATGCCGAATGGAATCAGTTATGAATATGATAACAATGATGATTTTAAAATCCGATAGCTATCAAAAAACAATTAAAGTGAAATTTAATAAATATACAAACTTCGATGATACTTATTGTTATGAGCTTACATGCAATAAGTTGATTATAAAAAAATTTTATGATGGTAAAAATGTAACTTTTACCAAAAAATAATATCAAGTAGTTATTGCTTGATTTATTTCATTAGGTAGTGTCAAAAATTTTATGAAAAAATTATGAAAACACTGCCAGTG
>CAZHHK010000108.1:0-11646 GCA_964531405.1 uncultured Spirochaetales bacterium
TGTTTGCCGTTACTGTCAAAAATTTATCCTGAGGTATTGTCGAAAAAAATATCTGTGCAGTTTCTGATCCAAATGGTGGATAGACTACAAAACCAGGCTCTATTTTTACAGGTTTATAAATCATATCCGGCGGAATATAATAATTTTCAACCAAAGGTGTCCTCAACCTATTTTTCCCAGACAGATGATAGAGTATGCTTAAATAACCACTTTTGTTTACCATAACATAAAAATTAACTTCCTCGCCATTTTTAAAAACAAGATCTTCGCTACCTTTATTCGTCCACACTTTCAAATCAACTCCATCTTTTTCATTAACTGCCTGATTAAATATTTTATTATCGTTTAATGCCACATCGATATTATCCGGTAAAATTTTAAGTCCGGAATTATCAACAAAATCTTTTGACAGGTCAACTTCCGATAAACCAACTTTAAGCATGGATTTTACATCTGTAAGACTGTATAGTACTTTATATCCTTTTTTTGTATCATAAAATGATCCCTTAAAGACATAATCAATACTACCGTCATCTCTTTCCTTGCACTGCGCACCGATTTTCTGAAGATAAGCCGTTAGATACTCTTTCAAATAGTTAAAAAACTCGCTGGAAATTGTAGTTGTTTTATAATAAGCAGGTATAATATAAAAAATTTTTGATTTTAAACTCATTTCATTAAATGGTCTTAAAATCTGTTTTGCTAGATCATCAAAGTTTTGCACTTCATTAAACTTTAACTTACCATATATATCGCTCTTTATCTTATAAAAATCATATAATTCTGCTAAATCAGTTTTACCATCTTTAAGATAATTTAAAAGCAGGTAATTTTGATTCAACTTATCAAGCAATTCAATTAATGAATTGTATTCTTCAGAAGCTTTCTCAAAATTTTGTCCGATTATTAATCGATCTATAATATAGGATTTAGATCTGTAATCATCGGCAAGCTTTTTATTTTCACTGTAAATATTATTATACAATTTATCTTTGCTAATAACACATAAGGCATAGTAAATTCCAGATTTACTGTCATAATATTTTTCATAAGTTTCTATTCCAGTAAGCTCAAGATTAACCGTAGTTTGAATATTCATCTTTGACATCGATTGAGCATCATCATTGACTTCCTTCTCTTCAAGCTCGAGAGTAGAAACAATTTTTGTCTTTATCAATCCGGCAGCATCACGCAACGCATGAGCTTTTGCAGACTCGAAATTTTTTGAATTACCACCCTTATCATCAGAAATACCAAAACCTATTATATATTTATTTTTGTCATACCCTGTATCCGAACCAAACGATTTAACCCATTTAGGCGGTGTTGAGACAAAAGATACTGTTAAAACCATTAAAATTAACGATAAAAAAGCCAGATTTTTCATAAAATCATCCTTTGCAAAATATCATAAGAAGATTATATGTTAATTTCTAAGAAATTCAATATTAATAATACATTTTTTTATATAAAGCCGATTATTATTCTTAATTTAGGCAAATCGAGCGGAAAATAAATATTGATAATAAAAAAATATTATTATATATTAATACTCCAACCATGAAGTATTTAAATAATCTTCTTAAATATCTATTTCGATTCATTCCATTTTATTTAATCGGCATTGCAACATTAATTTTCGTCGATATCCTTCAGTTAATAACGCCCAAAATAATAGGAGAGACAATCGATGGTATTAAACAAAATAATTTTTTATTAAATGATATCATTATAAATGTATTAAAACTATTCATGATTACAGTTATGATTTTCTTTGGAAGAATAATCTGGAGATTGTTTATCTTCGGATCATCAAGAAAAATTGAAGACATTATGCGCTGTGATCTGTTTAAGCACCTTGAAAGTTTGAGTATGAATTTTTACAATAAAAATAAAACCGGGGAGTTAATGGCACATTTTACAAACGATCTTGCCGCTGTAAGAATGGCTATAGGTCCCGGTTTCATGATGGCGGTAGATTCTATTGTTTTAACAGCTATGGTCATCATCAATATGATAATTTTTGTAAATTTAAAACTTACTCTTTTCTCATTTATGCCTTTACCGCTGATAGGTATCGGTGGATATTTTTTTGGCAAAGCTTTAAGCATTCGTTTTAAAGAAAAACAAGAATCATTCGGAAAACTCACCGATTTCGCACAGGAAACATTTAACGGTATAAGAGTAATAAAAGCATTTGTGCAGGAAAAAAACTATCTGAATGAATTCTTAAAACACAATAACGACTATTATAATAAAAATATCAAACTGGCAAAACTCTACTCTTTTGCCTTTCCGTTAGTCGAATTTATATCGGGATGTAGCTTTTTAATAACCTTAATTTACGGCGGATATCTTACCATGATCGGTAAATTATCCCTTGGAAAATTTGTTGCCTTCAATCAGTATCTTGCGATGCTTATATGGCCTATGATAGCCATAGGCTGGTGCATAAATATTTTTTCTCAAGGACTGGCTTCACAAAAAAGAGTAAGCGCAATATTCTATGAAAAATCAGATATCTTTGATAAAAAAAATATAAAACAAAAAAGCATAAAAAATGGCAAAATCGAATTCAAAAATTTATCATTTAAATACAAAAATTCAAATGGGTATGTACTTAAAAATATTAACTTAAAAATAAATCCCGGTGAGACTCTAGGTATTGTCGGAAAAACCGGAAGCGGTAAAACAACCTTAGTCAACCTTTTGATAAGGCTTTATAATCCAAAAAAAAATCAAATTTTCATTGATAATTGTGATATCCTTGATATACCTTTATTAGAGTTAAGAAAATTTATAAAAATCGTCCCGCAAGAATCAATATTATTTTCGACTACGATAAAAGAAAACATCATGTTTGGTTTAGAAAATAATAACGAATCAAAAATGATTGAAGCATCTATGAATTCGAATATACACAAAAATATAATGCAATTTCCATTAAAATATGAGACTGTAATTGGAGAAAAAGGCATAACGTTATCCGGCGGACAAAAACAGAGAATATCAATAGCCCGAGCTTTAATCCTTGAACCTGATCTTTTAATACTTGATGACTCTTTGTCAAGTGTCGACACAAAAACCGAAAGTATAATTCTTAAAAATTTAAAAAATTTGAGAAAAGATAAAACAACGATAATAATTGCACACAGGATCTCATCAATACAATCAGCGGATAAAATAATATTCTTAGAAAATGGACAGATTACCGAACATGGAACTCACAGAGAATTGTTAAAATTAAAAGGTAAATATTACTCCATGTATAAAAAACAGCAAATTGAAAAAAAGATGGAAGATTAAATGTTTGAAGAATCCGATTTAACCGAAAGTAAATTTGATTTAAAAATATTCTTAAGGCTCATTAGTTACATAAAACCATATGTATGGTGGTTTGCATTATGCATGCTGCTGTTATTTTTAACTGTCGGGTTATCACTGGTTGAGCCGCTTATAGTCGGAAAATCCATCGACAGATTTATAAATAATTACAATGAAGTTTATAATGTATATAATTACCCTGAAAAAAAATCCATAAAATTCATGGATTATTATTTGAAAAAGGAAAAGTCGTCGTATAAAAATCTAAAAGCTAAAATCTATTATATAAAAGAAAATTATTATATTTTCATCGGTATAAATCCTGATGATATAGCTTATCTAGATAAATATAATTTTAATAATGCAAATCTTACTGCCAGAATAAATTTATCATTTAATAACAAAAATATAGAGGGTATAAAATTATCAGCAAAAGGTCTAAAAATATTGAGGCATAACGATTTTAAGGGGCTTATCTATTTTGGGATAATATTTTTTATGCTTATTATCCTGACATTAATACTAAATTTCTTTCAAAATATAATTCTGCAAATTTTAAGTCAAAAAATAATCTTCAATATGAGGAAAGAAATATTTAATCATATAATTAATTTAAACCACTCATTTTTTGACAAAAATCCTGTCGGAAGACTTGTAACACGCGTTACAAACGATACTGAAACGTTGAACGAAATGTATACAAGTGTTATACTCAATCTTGTAAAAAACCTCGTATTGATGTTTTGCATTCTTATTATGATGTTTGTAATAAATTTCAAATTAACTCTTATCGTATGTGTGGTAATACCATTTATAATTTTGTTTACAATTGTATTCAGGAATTTTGCACGGTCAAATTATAAAAAAATGAGAAAAATACTGGCTGAATTAAATTCATTCCTTCAGGAACATATTTCTGGCATGAAGATAATACAACTGTTCAATGTGCAAACAAAAAAATTACTTCAATTTAAAAATATTAGCAAAAAATTATATAAATCATACTTCAGAGAAATAATCATTTTTTCACTCTTTAGACCATCAACATATTTTTTATATGGGATCTCAATATGCCTTATTATGGTATTTGGAGGCAAAAATGTGCTTGCTGGTACCCTGACGTTTGGAACACTTTATATATTCGTTCACTATATACAATTGTTCTTTCAGCCAATACAGGAACTAGCTGAACAATTTAATGTATTACAAAGTGCAATAGCATCCAGTGAAAGATTTTTTTTATTGCTTAAGGATAAAAGTATTATACCAAACAAAAAAAAGGCGATTAAAATCGATAAAATCAGAGGGAATATAAAATTCAAAAACGTATGGTTTTCCTACAATGACGATGAATGGATATTAAAAAATATAAGTTTTAATATAAAAGAAGGCGAAAAAATAGCTCTGGTCGGTCATACTGGTAGCGGTAAAAGTACAATAATCAATCTGCTTGGTAGGTACTATGAAATTAAAAAAGGGGAAATAACTATAGACGGATATAATATTAAAGACATTGATCTGGATTGCTTGAGAAAAAATATCGGTCTTGTAATGCAGGATGTCTTCATTTTTACTGGCAGCATTAAAAACAATATCCGACTTTTAAATGAAAATATAACTGATGAGCAAATTAAAGAATCGAGTTCTTTTGTCAATGCAGATAAATTTATCAATAGATACAAAGACAATTATATACATCATGTTTCAGAACGCGGCTCCACTCTTTCCACAGGACAGAGACAACTCCTCTCGTTTGCAAGAGCTATATCATTTAATCCTTCAATATTGGTGCTTGATGAGGCGACATCAAACATCGATACTGAGACAGAATTTTTAATACAGGATGCATTGACGAAAATTTTAAAAAATAAAACTTCAATTGTCGTTGCGCATAGATTATCAACCATTAAAAACTGTGATAAAATAATCGTGCTACACAAAGGTAAAATTAAAGAAATAGGAAATCACAAAACATTAATCAGTAAAAAAGGTATATATTATAATCTATATAAATTAAACTATGATCTTGAATGAATAAAAAATTTATCCTCTTTACGCCTCTCATTGTTTTTACAGGCAATGTGCAAAAAAATACCATTCTTATCCTCGTCAGCGCTATTACAATTATTACTCTCTTTCAAAATCTATAAAAAAACCTTCGGTAAGATAATCATAGACACTCTTTTCATCGAAAGAATTATCATTTTTATTCTTTACTATTGAAAAATGCAAGAGGTATCTTTCGTTATTATAACTTTTTGTAGAATAAAGATTTACACTTATCATATCCTTATATTTTTTTTCATCGAGTTTCTTAAAAACCTTTAGTATTTCAACCTCAGTTTTAAGCAAAATATAATTTTTGTAATTTAACCTGTATAAATTAATTATCCCTAGACTGTCTGAGTTATCCTTAAACTGATTCTCAAGATAATTAAAATACTCATAATCGCTTTTATAATTATTTGCAAATAATTCTATAGAAAAATTATAAACATCGTTACTTGCATAAAGACAGTATTTTTTATCAACACTTAACTCCCAATCAACCGAATATGGCAAAATAACAACATAATGATACAATTGATTGGAAACCGCGATATATTTTTTATCCTCATCGGCAGTCACCATTATGCCGGTTTTATTATCAAATAAATTTTCTCCGGTAAATTTTAATTTATCAGCAGAATTGGCAATAAATGCAATAAATAAAAGAAATAAGAATAAATATTTTTTCATAATTACTTCCTGACATTGAATTTGAAAACATCATTTTCCATTGAACTATAATATAAACTTTTATAATTTTAAGCAATCATTTTTTATTTATATTTTCCATCGCAACAATCAGGTTTTTGTTGGAGTCCCTAAAATATTTACTTTAATCATTTATTTTATAATATTCCTTATATGCTTTTTTATTTATAATATCAATGAAATCTCTGTAAGGGTTACCTTCTTTATCATATTTCCAGAATGTTACAAAAGTAGGATGCACTTCAATAAGGATCTCTTCTTTTAGATGAGAATAAGTTTTAAAAGAATTTGCATGAGTCTTGCTGTAATTCTCCTTAAAAAAAATATCATCATAAGGATGACATTTGATTTTTGCTTTGCCTTCAAGCTGCATATTGCTGATACAAAGAGAAACATTTTGATTTTTTAACATTTGCTCATATTTAGTAGAATTAATACTTGTTTGAAAATATATAACAATGCCATTATTAATCACGCTCATCATTCTGGATGTAACTCTATCCTTGAAACTAGTAGATAATACCATAACCTTATTATTATTTAAAAATTCAATTAATTCTTTCTCCATTTTCTTATAATCAAGTTTAAACATAATACACTCAAAATATTAAAATATTTTCTTCACAATTATAAATAAAACAGCGCCCGTAATTAATCGGGCGCTTTATGTCAAATTATTGATTTTATTTTTTTGATTCTTCTTTTTCAACAAAATCATTTGTCGATCTTATAAGCATTTTAACCTGCTCCTCTTTAATCAGATAAAGATACTGATTAAAGTCAACCGCAATTATATAATCACTGTTATCTGTCTGGCTTGCTTTATAAAATGTAAGCTTAAAATTCTTGCCGTTTTTAAGAGTAATCACAACCTTTGCTTTTTCTTCGTTATCCTTTGTTATACCACCACTTAATTTATAATCATCTATCATAAGCTGAATAAAACCGACAATAACATTAGAAAGTGCATAATCTTTTATCTTACCAGTTAAAGGAGGATCGATTATAAAATTATCAGATTTTTTACTGTCTTTATCCTTATTATCATGCTCCTTGTATTTTACCGTATATTTACCTTTAAACCAATCCATTTTACTGTCAATTTCACATGAGTCTACATCATCAAAATTAATAGATGAAAGAATCTTTCTCTCCGCCCATAAAGAAGGGCTATTACTTGTTTCCAATGAAATCTCAGAATCAACTTCCCTTACAATCTTTTCTTTATCGTATCTTAAATATGAAGTCCCTAACTTCGAACCTTGCTTACCCAAATGAATTGTATATAATTTATTATTCTTCATTTTTACAATAACATCCTGAGATCTTTCTCTATCAAGTCCATAAAACAAATCGTTATTTGGATCTATACCTTTATCTCTTTTTATTCCTTGATTAAGATTTTTTAATAATTCAAGATAATATTTAATTTTCTCAGGATCGCCGGGTATTACATTTTCTCCAATTTTAACAAGATAATTATCATTTTTGACTTCTATACTAAATGAACTCTGATAATCTTTGATTTCAATACTTAAAACATCCTCTTTTTTAAATCCCTTTAACAAAGGCTTATTTGAAATTCTCTCTTTTATATTCCTGCTTGAAAATACCGATAACAAAAAAAATACGGCTATCTGCAATCCAAACAAAACTGCAAGACCTATGATTATATTTTTTTTATTGAAAATTTTTTCCATAAATTAAATCCTTATTTTAAGATTCTTTTTTATTAAATAAATATCTTAATCTTTTATTTCTAGCTTGTCTTAAAATATATATTGCCACGCCTAATAAGATTAAAATAACTGGCAGAATGAATGTAGTTATCGTAATAATAATTTGTTTATTAATATCATACTGACCTCTATTCTTAGGTTTGTCAAGAGGTCTTGAAAATTGTCCTTTGCTTCTTATTTTAATCAAAGCCTGATCATTCGATATTGTATCAATCAAATTCCTGAATAAAAACATTTCATTCTGGCTTGATAAATAAGCCTGAAAAAACATGTCCTGCATAAATTCGATATTACTTATAACTACAATCTGTGATTCTCCCGAATCAATTTTCTTACCTGTATATTTAATCTTTTTTATTTTACCATCGGCTTCGGTTTTTTCAATCTCTGGAGCATCTTTATCTTTAAAGTAACTTGTAATTTTACCATTGTAAACAACACCAATATTATACTCTTTTATACCTTTTTGTACTGGGAATTCATAAGCATTAGGCTCTATTTTAAAATTGTCTTTTAAGGTCCAAGAATCTTTTGTAGTGTGTATTAAAACTTCAATATTATTTTTTATACTATCAGAAATATCAATACTTGAAGGCCAGAAAAAATTTAATGTTTTAATATCCTGTAACGCAGAATTAGTCTGACTCATGTTTTCTTTTTTTATTCTTGGCCAGATTGGATACCTATACTCAATACCAAATCCCTGCGCATCTCTTGAAGGAAAAGGAGTGTAAGATTCATTATCACCGATTATATCTTTATTAATTGTAATACCATAATGTGAAAGCATATTAATCAATTTATTTTCATTAGGGAAAGCGAATATACCATATTGAGGATTAATGATAACATTAACTCCATTTTCAAGAATTATTGCTTTACCACCCCTCAATAAAAATTGATCGATTTTAAAAATATCATAATCGGTAAGATTAGATCCGCCGATTATTGCCAGCGTAGATATATTTTCAGGAATATTATCGTTAGACGCTATCACATTTATGTTAGAATATTCTGATCGCAATACTTGATTCAATATTTTATAATCATTATCAAATGTTTGATCGGCAACCCCAAAAATAATCCCCAGACTCCCCATCTCGCCGATCATTTTTTTTATTTCTATATCGATTGCATACTCAAAACCAACGTCCTGATTGATTACGGGAAGCACTTTTTCTTTGTCTTTATATTTTATTATTATACCAGATAGACCTCTGGATACTTTTGATTCATCTTCACGGCTCTGTGTTAATGGGAATTCTCTCATACCTTTCTGCGATAATTCATCAAATTTAGCTCTGTCCCTTGCATAGTTTAATTCTTCAGGTCTAAAGTCTATCATACCTCTTGATGCATTCTCATATTCTGTTAAAATATCAATGACATACTGAACCACTTGAGCTTGAGTCGGTTGCTCCTTGCATTTGTCGTTATAATAATATTCAATTATCATTGAATTATTAATCTTATGAATTAAATCAATTGTCGGCTTGCTAATCGAATATTTTTGCCCCTCAGTCATATCAAGTCTAAAATACAATTTGTTTGCAACAAAAATAAATATAAATAAATTTAAAACTATAAATATAAAAATTAGCCATGATCTAAACATCGTTACAGCAACATTACCAACTGCCTGTTTTGATTTAATATATATAAAATAACTAAAGGTAAGACAACCGATTAAAGATAACCCGCTTATAACAAAGGCTATAATCGCAACAGTGGTATATTTTTCTTTAACACAATATATGCCCAACACTAAAAATGCAACTAATAAAAAAAGCAAAATAACTGCTAAAGGATACATTATTTTAAGCTTCATAATTTAACTCCATTTTCTACTTTGTAATGAATGTAAATTAAAATAAAAGAATATTGATGCTAACCCAAGATAATAAAAGAAATCCCTTGAATCCATTACACCAACACTGAAATTTTTAAAATGTGTAAGAAGACTGATTTTTTGAAATACAATCTTCATCCAGCTTAAATCCTGTGGAAAATTTACGGTCATAGCAATATATCCAATTAAAGCCAGAAATAATAAAACTGCAACGCTTAATAAAAATGAATTTATAAGCTCCTTTGTTAAACTAGACATAAAAAAAGTAATTGCAATATAACAAATTGACATTAATAATGCACCGAAATATTGAGTCGAGATCTGTCCCCAGTCAAAACTACCCATCATAAAATGAGTCATCACCGGTATTAATAATGTTGAATATAATGAAATACATACTAAAGTAAAACTTGCCAGAAATTTTCCAATTGTTATCTCTATCTGTGAAACAGGAAGAGTAAAAATCAACTCTATTGTACCTGTGTTTTTTTCTTTTGACCAAACACCCATAGTTAATCCAGGGATAAAAAAAACATACATAAATGGAAGCATTGCAAAATAACTTCTCATCGTTGCCATGCCTTCCTTAAAAATCCCCCCGTTAAAATAAAAAAAGAAAACATTTGGTATCAAAACGATTAAAGCTAAAAATACATAAGCTATAGAAGAATAAAAATATGCTTTTACTTCTCTTTTATAAATCGTCCAAACTCCTCTTATTAGAAGCAATAAGGCTAATGTTAAAGGAATAAATATAATTAAAATAAAATTCGATAAAAATTGCAGAATCATTGTAATTTTCATAAAATTATTCCTCCCCTCCGGCTAGTTTCAAGAAAACCTCTTCAAGGTTTGCATTATTTTTAACAAGACTGATTAATTTCCAATTTTTGCTGTTTATCAATTCATTTAATTTTGATTCAAAACCCACATCTTTAGAAACTAAAGCTCTAAATCTAAAAATATCTTTTGTCACCTTTTTAATAAATTCTATTTTCCATGCACCAGAAATTTTATTTAATTCTGATTCGGTATTCAATAAACTGTCACCCTGAATATCAAAATCAATAAACTGATCATTTTCACTTTTTTTAATAAGATTTTCCAAAGTATCATCGGCTACAATCTCGCCTTTTTTTATAATAATTACTCTTTCACATATAGCCTCAATTTCTGAAAGAATATGAGTTGAAAGAATTATTGTTTTTTTCTCTGACAATTGCCTGAGCATTTTCCTGAATGTAATAACCTGATTAGGATCAAGACCTGTAGTGGGCTCATCAAGAATCAAAATTTGGGGATCATGGATCATTACCGATGCAAGTCCTACCCTCTTCTGATAACCTTTTGATAACTGATTTATCTTTTTAACAACAACATCTTCTAAAGAGGTAAGCTTAATCATCTTTGCAATTGCATCTTTTAATTCATTCCCCTTTAATCCTCTTACATCACCTATGAATTTTAAGTACTCATACACCGTCATATCTTCATATTGCGGTGTATGTTCTGGCAAATAACCAATTAATTTTTTAATGTTTAAAGATTCATCCAGAGTGTTCTTGTTATCAATAAGAATCTCTCCGGCGTTTGGATTCATAAAGCAGGTAATCATCTTCATTATCGTAGTTTTCCCCGCTCCATTTGGCCCCAAAAGGCCTACTATCTCGCCTTTGTTAATTGTAAAAGATACTCCTTTTACTACCGGCTCATTTATATCATAAGCCTTAACAAGGTTTTTGACACTTATCATAGCGAATCACCTGTCATATTAACATTTTAATAATATTCCAAAGGAATAACATCGGATAAGATTACATATTTTAATATCTTAGTCAATGCTGATTTACTGTTTTACATTTATTTTAAATGAAAGAATAGAATTAATTAATGCTCTGACCCCACTCAAATATATCAATGATATCGATAATTCCATTTAATATATGAAATAACCCGCCATATTTATAATCCTTTGCT
>CAZHHK010000109.1:0-5140 GCA_964531405.1 uncultured Spirochaetales bacterium
TATAATTTTTGAAGAATAAAAAATATAATTTCTAATAATAATAAAATATTTTGCTTGTAAAAAATTATAAATTTGTTTAATATACCCGCCGGTTAACTTTTAAGAGCCAGATTGTTAAAACCGCAAGAGTTATGTAAAAAAGTATAGTTATTTAATATTTGTTATTAATAACTTCGATTTTTTTTATTTAAATTAAAAGGGGGACAAAAAGTAATGAAAGAGATTGAATTAACTAAAATTTTTGATTCAATGAAAGTAAACGATATAAGTGAATTAATAATAAAGGATGGTTCAAAATTATATGAAATTAGAAGAGGCGGTTTTAAACAAAATTTTGTGACCAATGCATCATCACCAGTAGTTCAAAGTATACCTCAGGTAAGTCATGTCAGCATGCCTGTTTCAACTGAAACAGTTAATACGGCAAAGGCTACGGTAGTGCATGAAGCGAAAAAAGAGGAATCCCCAAAAGTAAGCAATCTGTTTGAGATTAAGAGTCCTCTTGTAGGTACATATTATAGCTCGCCTAAACCGGATGCTCCACATTTTGTTGAAGTCGGTGATAAAATTAAAAAAGGCCAGACTTTATGTATTGTTGAAGCAATGAAAAATTTTAATGAAATTGAAAGTGAAGTTGATGGAATAATAAGAGAAATATGTTGTAAAAATCAAGAACTTGTCGAGTTTGGCAAAGTATTATTCAGGGTTGAACTACAATAAGCAAAACAGGATGGCTAAATATGATCAAAAAGGTCTTAATTGCAAATAGAGGAGAGATAGCTGTCCGTATTATAAGAGCCGCCAAGGAGCTGGGTATCAGGACTGTTGCCGTTTATTCGCAAGCAGATAAAGATGCCCTTCATGTAAAACTAGCAGATCAGTCTGTCTGCATAGGTCCCGCTCCGAGTGCTCAAAGCTATCTTGTGTATCAAAATTTATTAGGTGCAGCAGAAGCCACGTGTGCCGATGCTATTCATCCGGGATACGGATTTTTGGCTGAGAATGCAGATTTTGCCGATGCATGCAAAGCATTAAACATAGAATTTATAGGTCCATCCAGTGCTTCGATTAGAGGCATGGGGGACAAAGCAACTGCCAGAAAAACAATGATACAGGCAGGTGTGCCTATTATTCCTGGAAGCAAGGATATCATCAAAACAGATGAAGAGGCTATAGAAACCGCAAAAAAAATCGGTTATCCGGTAATCATCAAAGCCAGCGCAGGCGGCGGCGGCAAAGGGATGAGGGTTGTTCATAATGAAAAAGATCTAATCAGCAATTTTCATATTGCATCAAACGAAGCGCTAGCTTCATTTAAGAATCCCGATGTTTACATGGAACATTATGTTGAAAATCCAAGACATATAGAAGTACAGATACTAGGCGATAAGCATGGTAATATATGCTATTTATTTGAAAGAGATTGTTCGATCCAGAGAAGACATCAAAAGTTGATTGAAGAGGCTCCTTCTCCTGCTCTGGATGATAAAATCAGAGCTAAAATGGGTGAAGCTGCCGTTAAAGCTGCAAAAGCTGTTAATTATCATTCTGCAGGGACGATCGAATTTTTATTTGATAAAACAGGAAATTTTTATTTTATGGAAATGAACACCCGTGTTCAGGTAGAACATCCTGTAACAGAGATGATCACGGGGATTGATATAATAAGGGAACAATTTTTAGTAGCCAGCGGCGAAAAGCTTTCTTTTACTCAAAAAGACATAAAGCTTAACGGGCATGCAATTGAATGCCGTATTAATGCTGAGAATCCGGATAATAATTTTGCACCTTCGCCAGGGAAAGTATCAAAATATATAATGCCAGGCGGAAATGGTGTAAGGATTGACTCGGCTGTATATCAGGGTTATACGATACTGCCGTTTTACGACAGTATGATCGCAAAGTTAATCGTGCATGGACGTAACAGAGAGGAAGCGATTGCGAGAATGAAGAGGGCATTGGGTGAATTTATCATTGAAGGCGTCAATACTACGATCCCTTTTCATCAGAGAGTAATGGATAATAAGATATTCATTAAAGGTGATTTTAACACAGGTTTTATAGAAGCCAATTACCCTGAGTATCTTAAGAAGAAAGTCTAGGAGAGTCTTATTATGTCAAATTTATTTATAAAATGTCCCAATTGTGGGACTACTCATTTTCAAAATATACTCTCACGGCATCAGTATGTCTGTCCGGAATGTCATTATCATCACAGGATGAATTGCTGGACGAGGGTTAATATAACAGTAGATAAGGGAACTTTTAAAGAATATGATAAAAAATTAAAAAGCACTGATCCTTTGGGTTTCCCCCAGTATGAAGAAAAGTTGAAGAGTGCAATAAAAGCTAGTGGTGAAAATGAAGCTGTTTTATGGGGTACGGCTAAGATTGAGGATATACCTATTGTGCTTTTCGTTATGGAAACAAGATTCATAATGGCAAGCATGGGATCTGTTGTCGGAGAAAAGATCACAAGAGCATTTGAATATGCCATTGAAAATGAATTACCTGTCATAGCTTTTTGTGCTTCAGGCGGAGCTAGAATGCAGGAAGGTATCCTTTCATTGATGCAAATGGCTAAAACATCTGCGGCAGTCAAGAGACATTCTGAGAAAGGTCTTTTGTATATTTCGGTGTTATGCCATCCTACAACCGGAGGTGTTACGGCATCTTTTGCTTATCTTGGAGATATCATTATTGCAGAGCCTAAAGCTTTAATCGGTTTTGCAGGACCGAGAGTAATCGAACAGACAATAAATCAAAAGCTGCCTGAAGGTTTTCAGACTGCAGAATTTTTACTGGAGCATGGTCTTCTCGATAAAGTTGTGCCACGATCAATGATGAGGGAGACCTTATCCAATATATTAAAAATTCACAATGCTTCCAGCAAAAAAAAGAAAAAATATCGCATTGAACAATATGGTCTGGAATAAGGAGTAAAATATGGAAAAAAAAGAATTAGAAGAACAATTGAAGTTACTCCAGAGTAAATTGACTGATTTAAAAAGTCAGATTAGAGAGGATGAGGAAGACAGGATTAAACCATTAATACAGGAAATTGAAGATAATGCATCAAAGTTAAAAACCGAGCTTTATAGAAAGCTTACTCCAATCGAAAGAGTACAGCTAGCCAGACATCCAAATCGTCCTACAACACTCGATTATATTAAATATTTGATTAAAGATTTTATACAATTTCATGGTGATAGAAGGTATAGTGATGATCAGGCAATAGTAGGAGGTATAGGTTTCCTTGAAGGAATTCCAGTTACTGTCATCGGTCATCAAAAGGGAAGGAGTACAAAGGAGAATATTAAGAGACACTTTGGTATGGCTCATCCTGAAGGATATCGTAAAGCTTTACGTTTAATGAAACAGGCAGAAAAATTTAATCGCCCGATTATAAATTTTATAGATACGCCCGGAGCTTATCCTGGTCTTGGTGGAGAGGAGAGGGGACAGGCCGAAGCGATTGCAGTAAACCTTTATGAGATGTCAATGCTCAAAACTCCTATTATTTCTATAGTAACAGGAGAAGGTGGCTCAGGCGGTGCTCTGGCTCTTGGGGTTGCTGACAGAGTTTTTATGCTTACCAATACATTTTATTCTGTAATATCCCCTGAGGGCTGTGCGTCGATTTTATGGAAAGATGCATCAAGATCAGGCGATGCTGCAATAGCACTAAAAATCGATCCTGATAGCTTGTTGAGTCTGGGAGTCATAGATGATATTATCGATGAACCTCAAGGCGGTGCCCATGAAAATCATGAGGGCATTGCAAATTCCATAAAGGATAAATTGTTGATTACCATAGAGGAGCTTTTACAGTATTCAATTGAAGATTTGATCGATCAGAGATACAATAAATACAGAAGAATGGGTGTTTTTAAGGAGAATTGAACATGAAGATAGCTTTTTTATTTCCCGGTCAGGGCGCTCAGTATGTAGGAATGGGTAAAGATTTTTATGATAATAATTTGACTGCAAAAGAATTATTTGATAAAGCGGATGATATATTAAAAACTTCGATAAAAAAAATATGCTTTGAAGGTCCTGAAGAAGAATTAAAAAAGACTGAAAATACTCAGCCGGCTATACTTTTGCATTCGTATATTTGCTATAAATTGCTGGAGGAAGCCGGCATAAAAGCTGAAGCTTATGGGGGGTTTAGTCTTGGTGAATACTCAGCGTTAACCGCTTGTGGCGTTATAAAAATCGAAGATGCTTTGAATCTCGTGCGGCAGAGAGGATTGATAATCGAGAATGCCTATCCTGCCGGAAAAGGTGGTATGGGTGCAATACTGGGTCTTGAAGACAGTGTTGTTGAAGATATCTGCAATCAGGTAGGGGGCGTTGTAGTTGCGGCAAACTATAATTGTCCGGGTCAGCTTGTAATAAGCGGAGAGAAGGAAGCTGTTGAAAAAGCTTGTGATATTGCCGAAGAAAAAGGCGCGAAACGTACTGTAATACTAAATGTATCTGGACCTTTTCATTCGCCGCTTTTAAAAGATGGTGCAGAAAAATTAAAGCTTGAGATTGATAAAATAGGTTTAGGCAGTCTTAACGGGAAGAAGGTGATTTCAAATACTACAGCAGATTATCATACAGATGCACAATTAAAAGAAACTTTATTAAAGCACATGTATTCGCCTGTAAGATGGAATAAATCGATACAAAAACTTATATCTGACGGTTTTGATACATTCATTGAACTCGGTCCGGGGAGAGTTTTAACCGGCTTTATGAGAAGCATCGATAAAACTAAAACGGCATTGAATGTTGCAGACATGGATTCGCTAAAAAAAACTATCGAGGTTTTGAATAAATAGTAATTATTTTTTCGTTGCATCTATTTTTTTATGAATCATAAAAAATACATTATTTTTAAATCACTCTTTATAATTCATTAAAAAGAAATATTGGCAGTTTAAATATATAAGTAGATGATCCAAAACCTCACCATGTATTGCCTGCATCAATGGATTTTGCGAGTTTTAAAGCATCATTTGTACCATCATAATAACTTATATATATATTATTGCCATTAACAACCAATGACGTATAATTACCGACATCCCCTGCAGAGTCAATGGTCTTTATTGTCCATGTGTCTCCCTGGTCAACGGATTTTGCAAAC
>CAZHHK010000109.1:5240-11564 GCA_964531405.1 uncultured Spirochaetales bacterium
CTCCCTGGTCAACGGATTTTGCAAACATTAATACGTGGGATGAATCTTTATAATAGCCTATATAAACATTATTCCCATTAACTGCTATTGATGGATAAAAATCGGTTAATTCACTATCAATAGTCGTTATATCCCAGTTATCCCCGGCATCAACTGACTTTGCATATTTCAAATATGATCTGTCGTAGCTTACATAAATATTGTCTTTGTCAACTGCCGTCGATATATTTTCACCTCCTGATGTATCTATTGCTTTAATCGCCCAATTTACACCTGCATCAACGGATTTTGCCAATTTCAAATTTTGTCCATCATAATAAGATATATATACTTTATCTCCATCAATCGATAACGATGTATAAAAACCGCCTTCCGGATCAATTGTTTTTATACCGTGCCATGGAGTCGTGTTCTCTTCTTCATCATTTTTACCATCGTTTTTTCCATCATTTTTTGTTATTGAATCCTGGCATGCTGCTGTAAACAACATTATAAATATGATAAAAAAAACACTTATTTTATAAAAAGAATGATGTTTTAAAGATTTTAATAACATATTGAACCTCTTTTTTAAGTAATTTTAAACAAAGGTATAATACCTGTTGTTTAAATAAATATATACTCGAAATTAAAATAAAAAAAGGTGGCAAATACTCATGCGCGAAAATTTAATGAATTTTAAATAATATTGAAATCTGAGGCAAGTCTAACAAGCTCGACCTTGTTTTTTATTGAGAGTTTATAATAAATAGTGAAAAGATGATTTTCAAGGGTTCTTCTTTTTATGTTTAGCTTTTCGCAAATTTCATTGTTTGTCAGCCCTTTTACAGCAAGCATTATTATCTCAAACTGTCTATAAGTCAATTTAAACTGAATTATAAATCTTTTTATATCCATATTCTCTTTAAGTATTACAAGTACTCCCATAAAATCACCAAATTTATCGATTATTCTTGAAAAATAAGAGTCTGCGGTTATTGTTTCATTTTTTTTGTGAAAGCTAACAACAGCATTAAATATACTAATTTTGCCTTTAAATAAATTTTTCAAATTCTCTTTTAAAGAAGATTTTATTTCAATTATTTCGTAAATTGTTTTATTTATTAGATTTTCACGACTCAATAAAAAGGTTTTTAAGCATCTCTCATTTACTTTTAAAATTTTACCATCTTCATTTAAGATTATTACCATATCGTTTATATTGGATAATACCTCTTCAAACAGGTCATTAATATTGAAATCCAGAAGTTTATATTTTAAAAATGCATAATACAGTCCCAAAATATAAAATGCCATGAGAAATGGCATTAAATGAAGACTGAAATCAGTGAAAAAAAATGGTATTATTGCATCCGTAGTACTGCCGAGTAACAATGGGATCATAAAAGAGCCTATCATAATAATATATTGCTTTTTTTCTTTAATTAAATGTGTTGTTTTAATCCGCAGGTAGAGTAATGATAATGAAATAAGTGCATATATCAAATTTATAAAATAATACGGATTGCCCCATAATGTATCAAAAAACATATCTTTATAATGCCATAATCCGTTTATATTTTTAATATTTGAAATCGTATCTTTTGAAAGCAATATGATTATTATTATAAAAAGCGAGATAAGATAGATAATTATCTTTAAAAATTTAAAAACTTTTGTCTGTGTCATTATTATAAAAAAATGTAAGAAAAATGGGAAAAATATTGCAACCAGTATAAGTGCCGTTTTTTGAAAAAAAATTAGTTCATCAATATTTCTTGCAACCTGAATAAATGCCGTTGAACAAATATACAAAGATACTAAAAATGTTTTAATAAAAAAGATTCTATGAAGAAATGATTTTGGATTTTTAATAAAAATATGTAAACCTAAAAAAAAAGAACCGCTTGAAATGAAAATCAGTATATATGTATAAATTATTACAAACATATATTAATTAACTTAAAGCCTGCTCAATATCAGCTATTATATCCTCGCTGTTTTCTATGCCTACAGCGAGTCTTATTAATCCATCGGTTATACCAAGCTTATATCTTTCTTCCCTTGTAAGTTTATAGTAACTTATTGTAGCAGGATGTGTTATCAATGATTCTACTCCGCCGAGACTAGGTCCTATATTAATAATTTTAAGTTTGCTTAAAAATTGAAGTGCATAATTGATATCATGGTCAATCTCAAATGTTACAACGCCGCCGAAACCATTCATCTGTTTTTTTGCAACACCATGATGTGGGTGACTCTTTAATCCCGGGTAATAAACTTTTTTTATTTTTGGATTTTTTTCAAGGTATTCGGCAACCTTTTGACCGTTTTCATTATGTCTCTGCATGCGAAGCTCGAATGTCTTTAACCCTCTTATCAATAAATACGATGAATGAGGGTCTATTACGCCTCCAGTGATCTTTAGATATTCTCTGATCTCATTTGTTAAATCTTTTTTACCAAGCACTACCCCGCTTAAAAGGTCATTATGTCCGCCAAGGTATTTTGTACAGCTATGTATAACAATATCAACCCCATAGTCCAGGGGTCTCTGGTTATAAGGTGTGGCAAAAGTACTGTCAGAAATAACAATTATATCCTTATTCTTAAAAATATTCATTAGTCTTTCAAGATCCATAATGTTCAAATATGGATTTGTCGGTGATTCTGAGAAGAATATTTTTGTATTCTTTTTTATTGCCTTTTCTATTGCATCGTAGTCACACATTTTTACTACAGTGCATTCAATATTCACCCTTGCAAGGCATGTTTTGCAGAAATCAAGAGTCCTCTTATATGCATCGTCTGTTATTATTATATGATCCCCTGATTTCATAAGAGCAAAGAGAGTAGTTGTGATTGCGCTCATGCCCGATGAAAACAAAACTGCATCTTCTGCATTTTCTAGAGCTTTGAGTTTGCCCTCTGCCGCCACCTGTGTCGGATGCCCGTATCTGCCATATTCATACCTGTCTGCATCTCCTTTTGCAAGCTTTCTTATCTCTTCAATATTTTTAAAAATAAAGGTTGAGCTTTGAACAATCGGAGTGGTTATTGATCCATATTCATTATAGCGTATTTCTCCAGAGTGCACCGCTTTAGTCGAGAATCCCTGTTCACTGTTTTTTTTCATAAATATTTGCCTCTTTTATTATTTTAATATTTTTATTATTTAATATAATGATAAAAGTAACATAATACTATTCAATGCTAATATTATCAACAATTTTTATTTATATAACAGAATTTCTTCACATTGCATATAATATATATAAAGAAGTTTTTAAAAAGTAAATTATTTCTTTAAATATTGGTAACTATATTTAAAATTAAATAGATTATAACAAATATTTATAATTGAAATACCTTTAGGTATTAAGATGGTTAAAACATGCGAGTCATCTCGATATTAATCAGTATATGACTAGCCTTTGTTTTTAATAAATTAATATTGCCCGACGAGAAATAAAAATATATATTATCAGCAAATGATTAGGTGTACTTGTTTACATAACAAGGAAATCCGGTGAAAGACCGGTGCAGCCCCCGCTACTGTAAGGTGGACGAAGCCTGATAAAACCACTGTTTGAAATAATCGTTTTTGTAGATTTCGATTATAGAATGGGAAGGGCAGGTAGTAGGAAGAAGCCAAGCCAGGAGACTTACCTATATTATTATTTTTTAACTTTCGGAGGGAAAGATATGAATCTAATGTTATTGATACCTTTTTAATTGTTCATATAATTTCGTTTTATATTAAATTTTTTAAATTTAAGGAGAATTATATGAATAAAATTTCAATTATAGGATATCCCCGCATAGGTAAAAAAAGGGAATTAAAAAAAATAACTGAAGATTATCTTAAAGGCATAATCAATCAAAAAGATTTTATTGAAAAGTCCGAAAAATTAATGAAAGACCAATTGGCTTTATTAAAAAATAAAGGCATTGATTTTATTCCGTCGAATGATTATTCGTATTACGACTCAATGCTTGATACTGCTGTATTATTGGGTATAGTGCCGGAACGCTATAAGAATATGAGATTGACTGATCTGGATATATATTTTGCTATGGCAAAAGGATGGCAGACCGATAAAAAAGACGTAAAAGCGCTCGAAATGAAAAAATGGTTTAATACCAATTATCATTATATTGTACCAGAGATAGACAAAGATACCAAAATAAAACTGTCGGGCAATAAAATATTTAATAATATACGATCGGCAATAAGTTTAGGCATTAAGACAAAGCCTGTTTTAATCGGTCCTTTTACGTTCATCAAATTATGTAAGATCAAATCAGAGAAGCATATTGATTATTATCTGTCTGATTTGATTGATACTTATACAGACATCTTTAAAAAATTGGATGATTTAAAGGTCGAATATCTACAACTTGACGAACCTTTTATAGTACAAAATCTTACCGATGATGATAAAAAATTGTTTTCCAATATATATTTAAAGTTATTAATAGTAAAGTGTTCCCTGAAAATAATACTTCAAACTTATTTTGGTGATATAAGGGATATTTATAATAATGTAATGTCCTTGGATTTTGATGGCATAGGTTTAGATTTTATAGAAGGACAGTACAACATTGAGCTTATAAAGCAGAAAGGATTTAAAAATAACACAAAGCTTTTTGCTGGCATTGTTAATGG
This sequence comes from uncultured Spirochaetales bacterium, assembly GCA_964531405.1. GTDB lineage: Bacteria > Spirochaetota > GWE2-31-10 > GWE2-31-10 > JAFGQB01 > CAZHHK01. The sequence continues at coordinate 9,889 of CAZHHK010000109.1, forward strand.
GAAAAATATCTGGAAGAACGATTATAAAAAATCCTTGGATATTTTAAATCGAATTTCACAGTTTGTAAATAAGGATGAGATAATTCTTAATACTTCATGTTCTTTAGTCCATGTGCCTTATTCATTGGACAGTGAAACCAAAATCAGTGCTGCATATCTAGAGCAGATGGCATTCGCAGAAGAAAAACTTGCGGAGTTAAACGAGCTGAAAGAACTTTTTGGCGATAATAATTATTTACAAAATTCCAAATTCGTTATGAATCAGATGATTTTAAGTAATAGGTCTAAATTATCCGAAATGATTTCGCATAACTTAAATAACAAATCGGTAAATATAGACAAAAATGACTATTACAGAAAAACACCTTTTAATAAAAGAATAGCATTGCAAAACGAAACCTTGAAACTGCCTATATTGCCGACAACAACCATAGGATCTTTCCCTCAGACCAATGAAATACGTAAGTTGCGAAATGACTATAAAAAAGGATTAATAAACGAAGCGCAGTATAGAGCTGGTATTAAAGATAAGATTGATTTTATAATAAAATTTCAAGAAAAAATCGGTATCGATGTACTGGTTCATGGAGAATACGAACGTAATGACATGGTTGAGTATTTCGGTGAAAATCTAAAAGGATTTATTTTTACTGAAAACGGCTGGGTACAATCTTACGGTACAAGGGGAGTAAAACCGCCCATTATATTCGGTGACGTGGAGAGAATAAATCCAGTATCAATCGATTGGATTAAATATGCTCAAAGTAAGACATCAAAGCCGATGAAGGGAATGCTTACAGGTCCTGTTACAATATTAAATTGGTCGTTTGTAAGGGAAGATATGAGCCTTAAGGATATTGCATACCAAATAGCATTTGCAATCAGAGAAGAGGTAAAAGACCTTGAAGCCGCAGGTATAAAAATAATTCAGATTGATGAAGCAGCGTTACGTGAAAAATTGCCTTTGAGAAGAGAAAACTGGAATACAGATTATTTGGATTGGGCAATTAAGGCATTTAGGATAACATGTTTTGATGTTAAAGATGATACCCAGATACATACCCACATGTGTTACAGTGAATTCAAAGATATAATAAAAGAGATTATCGATATGGATGCGGATGTCATTACGATCGAATCTGCAAAATCGGATTTATCTATGCTTGATGTATTAATGAAAAATAATTATCCAAATCAGATAGGTCCTGGAGTTTATGATATTCATTCTTCAAGAATCCCATCAGTAGAGGAGTTTGAAAATACAATAAAAAAAATGCTGGATTTATTTGATGTAAAGAAAATATGGATAAATCCTGACTGCGGACTTAAGACAAGAGGTGAAAAAGAAGTTTTTGAAAGTTTAAGAAACATGGTGCAGGCGGTGAAAAATATAAGAAAATCTTATATTTAGTTTATGTTTGACGGCTTTTTTATCTTAAATAAACAATAGCCGATTGACCTTTTTGTTTTCACAATAAAATAGGAGGCTGTCTCAAAAGTTTGAGGCAGTCTCTTTTTTATTTTTTACATAATAAATTTGTTATGGATAATAATACATTATTTAAAGAATATAACTACTCACAAGGTGAATTATTTCCCAAACTTATCAAAATGGATTTTTGAAAATCATTTAGAGTGCGTCCCAAAATTATCTTTTTTGATGACATAATCTAAAA
>CAZHHK010000110.1:0-11547 GCA_964531405.1 uncultured Spirochaetales bacterium
AAATAAAAATTTATAGTAATTAAGAAAAAAATAAAAATATTTTGACAAAAGTCGGCTTATTTTTTGTCTTTGAAATATTTATTCCATAATGTTTCAACTTTATTTATGTAATCTTTTTTTTCTTTATCGGTAATAAAACTTGCATTAAAACCATTAATTATAATCTTTTTTATATCTTCCAGACTAAAATATAATTTAGAATAAAGATTCCAGTATTCATCGATAAGCTCGATATTAAAGAATATAGGATCATCTGTATTTAAGGTAACCATTACACCTTCATTGAATAATTTTTTAATCGGATGATTCTCGTACTTTTTTACAAATCTTCCGGTAAAAATATTGCTTGTAGGACAGATTTCCAGTGGCATCTGATTTTCAACCAAATAATTAATCAACTTTTTATCTTTTATTGAGGATATCCCGTGTCCTATCCTTTCAACATTAAGATAATTTATGCTATCCCAGATAGATTTAGGTCCCACATCTTCGCCCGCATGAGCAACTCTATGATATCCCAGCATTTTTGCCTTTAAAAATACATCTTCAAACAATCTGGCTGAGCCTTTTTTTTCATCACCACCCAAGCCAATGCCTATGATATTTTTACACTTACAATTGATGACATATTCCAAATTTTTTAATGCATTATCTAAACCAAAAGTCCTTGAAACATCAACTATTACTTTAACATTAATTCCGACTGTTTCTCGTATTCTCTCTATTTCTTTAATCAATATCTCCATTATATTTTCAAATTTTATGCCATTCCTGACAAAATTCGAGGGGGCAAAAAATAATTCTGCATGAACGATGCCATTTCTTTTTAAATATGGGAAAATACCTGAAAATAATTCTTTAAAATCATCGATTTTTTCAAATGCACTCTGAATTAACAAAAATACTTTTATAAAATCCCTCAAATTATTGTATTGAAATAACCTGTTGACTTCATTTATGTCTGTGTATTTGGCATCTTTTGAAGATAATATCTTAGAAATGGTTTGCTTAGTAATTAAAGCTTCAACATGAAGATGAATTTCAGCCTTTGGTATTTTTGACAATAAATTATAAAATTCCTGCTTATCCATATTCTTTTATTAATTTAAATTTTAATATTAAAAATTCGGAATAAATTAACTAAAAATTTAAATTTAAATTTAAAGTTAATATTTATAAATCATCATAGACATTAAGTACCTCTGTCAGCTGAAACGGATTCAAACATCTTCTGAATTACCTTATTAGGCGTAAAAGGAGCAAGCAGAATATTATCTGTACCATTGGCTTTTAATGTATTAAATATCTCTTTATTGATGGTTTTAGCAATAATAATAACTGATGTTTGTCTTCTAGAATATTTTGATCTTATCATCATTAACAGTTCAATAGCACTAGGATTATTCAGCTCAATATCAAGAAAAATAGAAATATAATTTTTATCTAAAATGTCAGACATATCTTTTACATTTTTGATTATATTTATATTAGCATAATTATTTAATGAATTTTCTATTATCTGATTGTTTTCTTCATTAGCCGAAACAACCAGTATATTATGATCCTTTAACTTACTTAAAAATAATTTAATCTTATCTCCTTTAAGTGTTTTTAATACATCATATCCTTCATCAATCTGTTCATACTCATTTAGCATTCTTTCAAGATTATCCTTTGTTTTTTTTGAATAAATAATCTCATTATTTTTATTTGCATCTTCAATGCTTGTTTCTGAATAATACGTAAATTTTTTCTCCCCTATTTTTTTAAAATAATCAAGCATCTCTTGAGTTAATTTAGTCAAGGCTGGTATCCTTACCATCCCTGTATCATCATATAAATCAAAAATATAAGAAGTACCAACCTGGAGATGTTCAAGATTAATATCTTTTTTATTATCAATATCCAGATTAAGCTTCTGGACCGCTTCTATAAAATTATTAGCTATCTCTATATCTTTAAATACTTCGATTTTTGATATTGCCTGTAAAAAATCTTTACATGCGGATAAAATTTTAATTTGAAAAAGATGTATCTTAAGTTCAGGATATTCCATAAATTTAAACAATAAAGCTATATTATTAGCCGTAATTGATTCGGGGTACAGCGAAGGAATAATAAACAAAAATCTGGGAGACCTGATCTTTTTCTGCCTGCAAAAACATCTTATCTGAAAATTCAATATCTCCAACTTATCAGGTTCAAGATTGCCTTCAATCTGTATTATTAAAATATTGCCTTTGCTATGCAAATCAACAAGCATAGGAGTCTTGTTGATTTTTGAGGACTCATAATCATGTATATTAAAAAAAAGATTTAATCTTTCAACTAAAGCATTCGAGTTTATCGGAATCGATATAAACGCTTTAATAAAATCTTTGCTGTACTTTCTTATCTCTTCAGGCTGAAAGTTACCCATTAAAAAAAGAGGTATATTTTTTAATACAGGACTTATGCTTCTTTTAATAAAAAATCCGTCAAGCTCTATCCCTCTTACATTTTTATCGAGTATTATTAAATCCGGGACTTCCTTAACCCCGATCCTTATACCTTCCACACCATTGGAAGCACAAAATACCATAAACCCTTTATATTCCAGATAACTCTTTAAAAATTCTGTTAGATAATTGTCTTCATGAATAAATAGCAAGGTTTTCATATATTTCCGATTAATTTTTTTTTATTCCACTAAATTATAACATAATATTCTATATTTATCCAAATAATTAAATCCTATTAAAATTAAAATAATGCATTTTTACCTAAAATTATTTTTTATTTATCAAAAAATCATTTATAATTTCGTTAATTTTATGATAAATTGTTACAATAGATATATAAAATTCTATAAAAAATTTGAGCAAAAATAATGCAAGTTTTTAAAAATATAAATGAAATAAAAAATTATAGATTTAATGATACTATAGAAAATATAATTAATTTAATAAAAAAATCAAAAAATATTGCAATCTTAAGTCATAAAGAACCCGATGGAGATGCAATCGGATCTCAAATCGGATTATTACTTGCCTTAAAGAATGCCGGACATAAAGTCGACGTAATAAATGTTGGACCATTCGATAATAAATTTGCCGTTAAATATAAAAAATATTATAAGAAGGAAATCGACGAAAACTATGATTTATATATAGTTGTTGATACACCCGATATAGATAGAATCGGTTTCAATGAATTCAACATACCTCAGAAAAAAATAGTTGTTATAGATCATCATTTCACGAATTCTCAATTTGGCATAATAAACTGGGTTGATACGCTTTTTCTGTCTTCTTCAGAGATGATATTTCTCCTACTTTTTAAAATGGATGTAAATTTCGAGGGATCTGAAATTTGTCAACACCTTTTAAACGGGATTATTTCCGATACCGGCTACTTCTTGCACCTTCGCAAAGAAAATAAATTTTCACTTCTTGCAAGCTATATTTTAATCGACAATGGCGCTGATCCACGGATTAGTTACAATATAATGTTTGGCGGAAAAAACATTAACAGTAAAAAACTTCTGGCTTTAGCATTACAAAGGATCGAGACAATCCATCATGGTAAAATCGCATGGACTTATCTAAATGACGTAGATAAAAAAAAATTCGGCAATGCAGCAGTTGATTCTGTTGACATATTTAAAGAAATGCTTAGTATATCAAATATCTGTATTGTAATTTATTTTAAAATCAGCAAGAAAAAAATTGATATAAGCTTCAGATCCAATGAAATGATAGATGTCGCCTCTTTAGCCAAAAGATTTGGCGGTGGCGGACATAAAATGGCAGCAGGCGCAACATTAAAAGGGAAATTTGATATAATAAAGGAAAAAGTCCTAAACTCTTCGGTTGATTATTTAAAAAAAAATCAGGAAAATAACTAAATTGAAAAAAATTTTTATCGATCAATCAAATTTGAGTCTTAAAGAAAAAATAAACATAATCGGTGATGACTACCATCATATGGCAAATGTTTTAAGAGTAAAAATAAATGAAGAATTTATAATCGGCGATACAAATAACAATGAATTTAAAGGCAAAATCATCAGCATAGATAGTAATAAAATCACACTGGAATTATATGAAGAATTTATAAGAATAAAAAGTTCTGTACCTGAAATCACTTTGATTTTTAGCTTATTAAAAGGTGATAAAAACGAATTCATTATCCAAAAATGCAGTGAAATCGGCGTAAATTATTTTATTCCCGTGATCACAAAAAATTCAATTATTAAACTTAATATAAATGAAGCTCAAAAAAAAATAAATAAATGGAATAAAATAATTAAAGAAACAGGCATGCAGGCAATGCTTCATAAGCTTCCTATTATATCAGAAATTAAAAAATTTGATGAATTAAAAAATATAAAAATAATCGGTATAAAATCATTCTGCAATATACACGAAAAACAAAAAAAATTAATCGATTTATTAAAATCAAATATTGAAAAAAAACCAATGGCTTTTTTTATAGGTCCTGAAGGAGACTTTGATAAAAATGAAATTAAATCCTTAAAAGACTGGGGATGGGAAAGCATCAATCTTTCTCAAAATATCCTTAAAAGTGAAACATCAGCCATATTTACCGCAGCTAGTGTTTTTTCATTTTTTTATAATAATAATTTATAAAATCTATAATACATCTAATTTTTTAGAAATTCAAATTAAAAAAAGTATTTACATAATAAATTTTTAATTATAATATATATATATCATGTTATGGTAATTAATAGCAAATTAAAATTCAATATGCTATATAAAATATATTCTTTAATAAATATTCAATTTAATTCATTCGAAAATAAGTGTTAAAATTTCAGCAAGGAAAATGTATATAATTAAAACATAACGCATAATTTGAGGAGAAATATGCCTAGATACAATTTACTTAATATCCCTATCGATATATACGAACAAAATGAGTTAATTGAAAAAATAATAAAACTTTCAGAATCAAATAAACCATCAAGGATTATTTTAATAGACACATATATGCTTTTAAAAGCAAAATTCAGAAAGGATATTTATAATCTCATTGTTACTGCCGATCTTGTTTTGCCAATTTCTGCAGGCATTAAATTCGGATTGAATTTTTTAAATAAAAAGATTGATAAAGTGTATAATTTTTATAATTTTTTGATTTCATTATTATTAGCATTCTCAGAAAAAAACAAATTTATTTATGTTCTTGGCGGTAAAAAAAAATACATTGGAAAGGTAGATAAAAATTTGAGGGATTCGTTCCCCGGCATAAGAATCGTCGGCACATATCATTCCCAATATAAAAAATCATTTGAAGAAAATTTGATTACAGCAATTAGAAAAGCATCTCCATCATTAATTTTAGTTGGAGACAAAAGCCCAAAGCAGGACAAATGGATATTTAAAATGAAAAACAGATTCGACCAAGGCGTATTCATAGGAGTCGGAGAATTCATCAACATTGTAGGAGGCAAAGGTAATTCTCCATCTGATAGGTCTGTGCAATCTGGTTCTCATTCAATTAAAAAATTCGCAAGAAATCCTTTAAAATTTTACAGGGCATTCATTTACTTATTTTTTATTCCAATGCTTATAGCAGAAAAAATCTTTAATAATAAACGATATTAAATATTTAAAACTATTCCATTTTTCTGCGCGTTAATCGCTCAAGTATAAAAATAAGCTGGTTTTAAAAAGCAAAGCATTGTTTAAGTTTGACGGATGAAAAGATAAAAATAATTTTATTTTTTTTAAATAAAATTTATAAACTTTACTTTTTGCACCAAAGATTATAAAATAATATCATAAAATTTCAATAATTAACGGAGTAAAAAATGTACCTAAAAAATAAATTAATAGCTTTTCTATTAATTGTAATCATTTCATTCTCAATATTTCCTACAGATTTTACAAATATAGACAATCTGTACCATGATGGAAAATATCAAGAAGGGTTAAATATACTTCTCACTATGCATGATAAAAATAAACCCGATCCCGCAGTTATATGGAGAATCTGCAGAATGTATTATGAAATTGCAGACTTAATCCCAAATAAAGATAAACAAAAAAAAATTAATAAATTTAACGAAGCTCTAGATTTTACCAGACCTTACCTTGATTTACAAACTGGCGATAAACTCGATAGAGCACAAATTGTCTTTTGGTATGCGGCAAGTCTTGGATCAAGAGGCGAAACAATCGGCATTAAGGAATCTCTTGATACCGTAAAAGATCTTTTTAAACTTGCAGATAAAGCAATATCGATCGATCCAACATTCGCTGCTCCTTATTTATTAAAAGGACGAATTGATGATGCAGTACCTTCATTTTTAGGCGGAGATAAATTTCGTATGAGTATTAATTTAACAAAAGGGATCGAATTAAATCCAAAAGATATGAACCTTCTGGTAGACTCAGCACATGCATTTATAAAAAGAGACTGGGATGTAGAAAAAAAAAGAAAAAATGCAAGTAAAATGAATAAAACCGACGGATCACCGCAAAATTTAAGCGATAGAGAATACGCAAAACAAATTTTAAATATGGCCATCAAAGTATATCTTGAAATAAAAAATCCGTCAAAAAGAGAAATGAATAAATACAATGAAGCGATAAGACTATTAAAAAAAATAAGTTGAAAGATTATTATTATAATTTAATATTCACATCAGCCTTTTCAGGAAAAACTTTGATCGGACTTACTGATATAAAGCCGCTTTTAACAGCTTTTGCATCGGTGCCTTCTTCAAGCTCGTAGACAGGCATTGCACCATCGACCCAATAATATCGCCCTTGAGATGGAGAGTCAAAATGTATAAGTGAATCCTGGTAATAATGTTTCTTACACGGCTTAGTAATTTGAATTCCTTTTATTTCACTCAACGGAACATTAGGTATATTTATGTTATAAAAAAAATCACAATTATTATATGAAGAAATAATCTTGCCAAAATTTTTATCAAGAAAATCGCCTACAACCTCAAAATGATAAGGACCTCTCCATGCATTCATAGATAATGCAATTGAAGGAATCCCTGAAAATCCGCCTTGCCTTGCACATGCTGCTGTCCCGGAATACAAAATATCTCTGCCTATATTGGGACCATGATTGATCCCCGATATTACAACATCAATTTTTTCAGGCACAAGCCCAAGTAAAGCCATTACAACACAATCAGCCGGAGTAGCCCTTAATGCCCAGACATTTTCTGTATGTTTAATCAATCTTATAGCATCATGCAAAGTAATAGAATGCCCTGCACCGCTTTTTTCCTTATCAGGAGCAACAATAAAAACATTTTCCCCTTTGTCTTCAAAATATTTCTTTAAATAATTTATTCCATCTGCATGATATCCATCATCGTTTGTAAGTAATATATTCATGAACACCTCTTCATTCTTTATAATATTTCAAGTGGTAATTTTCTGAAATTATTTTTAATCTATCTAATTTATTCTTAGTTAGTAAAACTTTAAAAGTAACTTGATCACCAAATTCTTTACCTATTATTTTTATATTCTCTTTTTTCAGATTGTATTCCACCTTATCAACCTGATTTATCTGCATAATTAAACTGTAAAGATTTTCTTGTTCAAATAATTCTTTACAAACATTTTTTAACGCTTCTTTAACACCTCGTTTATAGACATTTGACAATCCACCAGTACCGAGTTTTATCCCGCCGAAATACCGTGTCGTAACAGCAAGGACATTTACCAAATCCTCGCCAGATAATATAGACAGCATGGGTGCTCCCGCAGTCCCACCAGGCTCGCCATCATCATTTTTTCTCTCCACTATTACATCATTTTTAAGCAATCGGTAAGCATAGCAGTTATGACTTGCCCCTTTTTCATTTACAGCTATTTCTTTTAATATACATTTTATCTCATCTTCACTATGCACCCGAAATATTCTTGTAATAAATTTTGATTTTTTTTCTACGATTTCAATCTCACAATTTTTATCAATAATAAACATTAAATTATAATAACATAAAAATTTAATAACTAAAAGTCTAATGTTTTTTTAACTTTTGATTAATGATAATAAATAAAAAATTAAAGCCGCCTATGAGATATCTTCTCCATAATCGTTTAGGCTCCTGTAACAATCTATAAAACCATTCAAGTTTCACTTTTTGAACAAACACAGGAGCTCTTTTTATTTCACCAGAATGAAAATCAAATGCTGCTCCTACGCCTGCTGATACCGGCACTTTAATCCTATCAAGATTATCGAGTATCCATTTTTCCTGCTTAGGACAGCCAAATGAAACCCACAATACATCAGGTTTTGCTTTATTAATCATATTTATCATTTTATCATTTTCTTTTTTTGTAAAATCGCCAAACGGAGGAGAATAAATTCCAGCGATTTTTATATCTGGAAATTTTTTTAAAAACCTATCGACCATTTTTTTCGCAACACCATCTTTAGCTCCAAGAAAAAAATTGGAATATTTTTTATCATTCGATTTTTTCATAAATTCATAAATTAAATCTGGACCAGCAACCCTCTGTTTTAATGGATCGCCAAGTAATCTTGAGGCAACAACGATCGAATGCCCATCTGGAAGCATCATGAATGCTCTATTGAGATCTTCAATTGTCAAACCTTTAAAAGTCCTTGATCTTGATATAGTATCCTGATTGCCCAGACAAACAAAGGAAGTTGAACCTTTTCGGTAAGCTTTAATTTTTTCCTCTATTAATTTAACAGCCTCATTCATACTGACATTATCAAAAAGAATACCGCCCACATTTACCTTTCTGGAAAAAACTTTATCATAAATATTTTCCAGAATTTTTATATTGTTCTTAAAATCCATCTGTTTTAAAAAAGTTTTTCTAGCATTTTGCCCCAAACGCATTCTTAAAGAGCTGTTTTTATTATATGTATTAAGCGCTTCAGCGAGAGACTCAAAGTTATTAGGTTTAAACAATAAACCATTGACACCGTCATTTATTATATATGGAATACCGCCGATATTACTGGCAATTACAGGCAACCCATAACTAAACGCTTCGACAACCGAAACAGGATAATTTTCATACCATACGGAAGGCAAAAATAACCCCTCCGCATTTTCAAGCAAAGACTTTTTCTTTAAAGCATTAACAAAACCAACAAATTTTATATTTTTAAATTTATACTTGCTTTTATAATATTCAAGGTCATCACCAGCACCGGCTACAACAAGATTATAAATTTTTAGCCTGGCAAATGACTCAAGCATAAAGTCCACGCCTTTTTCTCTTGAAAGTCTTCCCAGAAACAAAAAATAACCTTTTGACTTTTTTGCCGAGTTATTACTGTTATTAAATCCATTATCTCTAATATAAATTTTATTCTCATCGTAGCCGGCATTAATAAACATTTGCCGTACAAAATCGGTTAACGCTATATACCCGTCAATAGAATTCTTAAAAATTTTTTGATTTAACATAACCATAAATGCATATAAACAGGAAAAAAGAAATGATTCTTTATAACATTTGTATCTTATGCAATAAAAAAAATTGCCTTTAATACATCTTTGACAATAGTCATTTTTTGTATAAAAAATTCCGTTAGGGCATAAAAATCTATAGTTATGTATTGTTTGAACTACTCTTATTCCATGTTTTTTTAAAATTTTATAAACAAGAGGAGTTATCAATGGAAAAACATTATGAACATGAGCAATCTGTATTTCATTGTTTTTAATTATCTTTTTTATATCAAATATTGTTTTAAAATTATAAAAACAGCTAAAAATAAATATAATTTTTTGAAAAAAATTATATTTATAAATTTCGCTGTTATTCCTTGTATAAGTAACTACGTTATGTCCTCTGTCCCTTAATGCATTAACCTCATTCTCAAAAACGGCATCCTCTCCGCCTCTTTCTTTGTAGTAATTGTGAATAACAAGTATATTCATAATTTTTCCATATTAATTTGTTATATATATATTAGCAAAAATAGCAAAAAAAATACAGATTATAAATACATTAATAATTAGAAATTCCTCGTATGCAATGCAAAGAATTTTAAAATCTATTTAAGTAGACAAATTCATTAATTTAAAATATATTGCTATAATCCATGAAAAATTTATTACTAATTAATCCTGCGATTCATGATTTTGCTGCATACAATCTCTGGACAAGACCACTTGGATTACTTTATCTTTCATCGATTTTAAAAAAAATCGGATTTAATATTAATTTTATTGATTGTCTTGATCCTAGATATGAAAAGCAAATTATTGAAAATGATCGATCATATATTAAAAGTAAGTCAAAAAAATATTCTACATATCAATATTATAAAAAAGAAATTGATAAGCCTCATGTTTACAAATCTATTAAAGACAGAAAATACTACAGGTTTGGGATCGGACCTGATTTCATGGAAAAATTACTACAAAAATTTCCAAAACCAAATGCTGTCCTTATAACATCAATGATGACCTACTGGTATGGGGGAGTATTTGAGGCAATTAATACATTAAAAAATGTATATCCAGATGTACCGGTTATCCTTGGAGGTATTTATGCAAAGCTCTGTCCCTCTCATGCGCAATCAAAAAGCAAAGCCGATTATATAATTACCACTAACAATATAATTGCACTATTAGATATACTTTCCAAAATTCTAAATAATACCTCTATAAGTCAAAGTTATAAAAAATTACCTTTGTTTAAAAAACCTGATATATTCAATTTCTTTCCTGATATGGGACTATACGAGACAAATACATTTATCCCTATTTTGACATCGTCTGGTTGTATTTATAATTGTAAATATTGTGCATCAAATTTACTGCACGATTCGTTTTTAGAAAGAAATTATTCTGATGTTTTAAATGAAATCATACACTGGAAAAATAAATTTGACAGCAAAGATTTTGCATTTTATGACGATGCATTGCTTTTTAACAAGGGAAAAAGAATAAAACCATTATTAAAAGAAATAATAAAAAACGGATTAAATATTAACTTACATTCTCCCAATGGTCTTCATATAAATGAAATCGATAAAGAGTTAGCCCACCTTATGAAAGAAGCTGGTTTTAAAACCATTCGACTGGGATTTGAAACATCAGTGAAAAAACTTCAGGAAAAATCAAGCGGTAAAACATCAAATAAAGAATTTGAAATTGCGTTAAAAAATCTTTTTCAAGCAGGTTTTACAGATAAAGAAATTGGAGTTTATATTTTAATGGGATTTCCCGGACAAACTCCAGAAGATGTAGCAGAAACAATAAAATTTGTCAAATCACATTATGTAAAACCAAAACTCTGCGAGTACTCAAATATACCAAACACCGCATATTTTAATAAAGGCAATATTAAAGATGTCATTGATATGATTAATGAGCCGCTATATCATAATAATACAGTCCTTCATTTATGGAATAATGATTTTAGTAAAAAAACAATTGATGATTTAAAACTACTTGCGAATAATTAAAATTTTAAATAATTATACTTAAAAACATTCACTGACCACTAAACCTTTGATGGCGTAACAAACTCGTGACCTCTCATACATCAAAGCCATTATAGTAAT
>CAZHHK010000111.1:0-11482 GCA_964531405.1 uncultured Spirochaetales bacterium
TTTTAATGTAAATCTTTATACTAATTCCCGATAACACGGGTATTAAGTTTAAAAAAATTATAATTTAAGTTATAAAAAATGGTATATTGCTTAGCATAGAAAAAAATAGGTAAAAAAAGATTGTAGATAATAATTAAAATTTTCCAAATTCATAATTTAGGTATATTAATGTAGTTTACTATTTTTTTACAATATATTAATTACATTGTCAATAAAAATATGGCGCATTTTTATCAAATAATTTGCTTTTTGGTAGTATTTTTTAATTATATTTATTGCAAAAACTACATTTTTTATACTTAAAAGCATATTTCATTTTCTACTAAATACCTCTAAAAACATAACGATCTTTTGATTAAATATATACTAAATCATCAATTATTTCATAAGGATTACTGATTACATTAGCTCCATTAAACATCAATTGAATGTTTCCAAGTTCATTTACCTTTTTTTCATCTTTTTGATAAATAACATACAGATCACGATTATAATCGGCTGTTAACATTGCTGTAATCAAACTACCTGATTTTTTTGGAGCCTGTACTATAAGCACCGCTCTGGATAACCCTACTATCAATCTGTTTCTTTTTGGAAAATTCCATTTATTTGGCTTAACACCCGGTGGGTATTCAGAAATAATACAACCACCGCTGTTTAATATGCATTTAGCCAGGTCTTTATTGGCATAAGGATAAATATCATCAATGCCGCATCCTAAGACGGCAATAGTTTTACCATTATTAATAAGACAATTATAATGCGCACTTGTATCTATACCATGAGCAAGACCAGAAATAATCGTAAATCCATTATTTACCAATTCTTTAACAAATCTTTTAGTGTTTGATAGTCCATCATTATCCGGTTGCCTTGTACCGACAACAGCTATTGATTTATTAAAATTATAATTAATATTACCCCTATAATAAATTAAAAAAGGAAAATCGGGAATATTTTTTAATCCTATCGGATAATCGTCATCATTATATTTAACTGTTTTAATCCCCATTTTATTTATATAATTTAAAGCTTCTTCGGCCAAGCTAATAAATTTTCCCTTTAAAAATCTGCTTCCCTTCCAATTTCTACCCAATATATTCCTTAAGGTATTAATATTTAATTCAAGGATTTCTCTTGATGATCTAAATTTTTCAAGCAAAGAAATTTTTTCAATTGGAGTAATACTCTCGTCATAAGACAGTGCAATGTCATACAATAATTCATTCATTGTTTAGTTCTTTCTTTGTTGTAATTATGAATTCGTCAAGAGCTTCTTTTTCATCAGAGGTAAGCAAATTTTTAAAGTCATACATTTCATTAAAAATCTTATAGGCATTCTCGTAATCCTCGATCATATAATAAACCCTGCCCAATAAAAAAAACGCCTTTGGATCATTGGTAGGCTTAATTTTTTTATTTTTCACAAATTTCTGGACTTTAGGATTATCGGATTTTACTTGATTTGATTCATAAATATATTTTTTTAAAAGCTCAATAGCCTTTTGATAATCCGGCTTGCCATACACCAGAAAATGAGCATAGCCGTATAATATATCTTTATTATATGGACTTAAATTATAAGCTATTTCATAATTTCTTCCTGCTTTATCAAGATATTCTTCAGCTCCTAAAGTCTTATAAAGATTTACATAGCATAATCCAATGTAATAGTACACTTCACTATCCTGATTTCTCACCTGACTTGATGCCTCAAAATGTTTAACCGCATCCATATAATCACCATAAACTATTAGCCTTTTGCCGATATCCTTGTTTAAACTTCCATAAGATATATAAGCATTAACCATTACATCGATAGCCTGTTTATATTGCTGACTCGCCTTTTTTTTATTATCAAGCTCCTTTTCAAATTCTTCTTTGTTTTTTGGATCCTGAGCAATATATCTGGTCATTCTCCTAATATCATAAAGAGGATCCTTATTGATGCAACCAGTAAGCACTAAAATTACACCAAAAAATAATAAGATATTTTTTTTCATATATTTTCTCCCGATCTTATTTATATTAATATACTAAAACTTAATTTTTCATTACAAAAAATCAAAAAAATTTAATAAATATTTTTGCTCCGTTTCATTCCACATAAATTTATCCAAATTTAAAATATAGGATTTGACTTTTTCAGTATCACCGCAATTATACAGTGCAATCAATGCATTTCTAGCAAGACATAACGGATCAATCCATGAAGATGAAAGTTGGTTATTTTTAAATTCTTCTTTATAATCATCCTTTTTCAAATTTAAAATTTTATTTAAATCATAACTTGTACCGATATATCCGATTAATTCCGGATTATCATAATTAACAGTATTTTTATTCTCAGGACAGATATCGATGCAATCTGTACACCCAAAAAATCTTTTACCCCACAATTTCATGATTTCTTTTTTTTCAATTTTAACCGTCATATCCAGTTTGCCTGACAAATGTTGAAGGCATTTATCTTTATCGATTGTTAAACCGCTTTTTAAAGCATCCGTCGGACATACAGTAAAACATCTGGTGCAATTGTTGCATCTGCTATTAATTTTAAGATCTATTTGATAAGCTGAATGATTATCATCAATATCTAAATCAATAAAAAGCTCACCTAATACACATTTTTGCCCAATATCGACCACATTTATTAAACTATTTTTAGAATAATACCCAAGACCGCTTATAGCAGCAAATATTTTATCATTTATTTTAGAATTAACATAGATTTTAAAAAAATCATTATTTGATGATTTTATCCCCTGTATTTCTTTTATATAAAGGGCGAGTTCTTTTAATTTTTTAAATAAAATCTTATAATAATTTGCTGTTGTATAATGGGAGATATACCCTTTTTCATTTGAATCAACATTATTCCATAAATAATTATAACTTAAAGCAGACGTAATTACTGTTTTATATTTTGGTTTTATCTCATTAACTAAAAAGTCATAATTTAAATCATTGCTCTTATAAAAATCGATTATTTTATCAACCGGTAATATTTTGATAGCATCAATCCGAATAGTTTTACTTTTTTCTATTATTTTTATTAATATTTCTTTATCCAAACTACTTTTGTTCATCTTTAATTTTTTCTGTTTGAAAATTTTATTTCTCTAAACTGAGTTGGAGTAATCCCTTCAACAAGCTTAAACATCCTTATAAATGTAAATCTTGAATTAAATCCACATTCCATAGATATTTCATCAATACCTTTTGATGTATTATTCAAAAGATATTTTGCCTTTTTTATTCTTAAGTTGTTCAAATATTTTTGAAATGACATGCTTAGCGACTCTTTTAAAAGTCTTGAAAGATGCGGTGTTGAAATATTATATTCGGATGCTATATTTTCAAGAGAAATATCTTCTGTAAAATTATCATTTATAAATGTTATTACATTGTTTATATTAAATTTCCCGGAATAAATATTTTTTGACATATCTGTTATCTTCATAATCATATTGAATACATAATCAGATATCTTATTAAGACTTAAATTGATATAATCTTTTGTTAAATCCCTGTAATCCTTTTCCATAAGATGCACAGGAGAAATATCCTTAATATTTAAAGCTCTTACACAAACATAGTATATTCGTACATAAAGCTCCTTTAACATATTAATACTTATATTACGCTTTTGGTTTTTTTCTATAATACTTTTAACAAGAACTACTGCCTCATTCTTAAAACCGGTAAGAAGATAATTCAATAATTGATTTTCCTCATTTAAGTCAAATATGTATTGAATATCAAAATTGGATTTTGGCTCAAATAACCTGATCCTATCCTCACCAAATAAATTGAGAGATGAAATAGCCTCAGAAGATTCTTTATACGATTCAACCAATCCTTTGATGCCGTAATGAAGCCTGCCAAACCCGCAAAAAATATCGATAAATTTTTCATTTTTATATTCATAGATATTTATGATTTTTTCAAATGATTCTAAAATCTCGGTAATCTTTACTTCAACAGGAAGATTAAAAATAATGCAGATCTCATTTTTATTAAGCGTAAGGATGTAAACATCATCAGGTTTATACAAGGCATTTTTAAAAAGATTATAAGTCTCATTAATAATATCAAACTGCTTTTGTCTGTTAAAATTATAATAAAACTCTTCGTTAAAATATAATCTGACCATTGATACAATAAAATTAGGATGCCTAAAAACTATATTATTCTGACTTAAGAATGATTTTAACTCATCTTCCATAAAGATTACATTTTCATTTAAAATCTTAAATAAATAATTTTCGCTAACCATCGGCAATGCCATCGTAAGGTTATGAGTTAACTTGTCCCTGTCAGCCAAAAGCTCCTTGATTTTACCGCTTATAACACCAAACTCATCGTTTGTATTTTTTAGTCCTGTGGACGATTTTATTAAACCGAGAAGCTCTTTAACCGGATGGTATAAAAATTTGCTCATAATTAAAGAAAAAATCAAGGATAATACAAGACAGATAAAACTTATTGCAACAGCTATTTTATCAATAGGGATTGCATTGATGTATAAATCCCTGTAAGGTATTGTAATTGTATAATATAATCTAGAGGTATATGGTACTACTGATTCACTGGATATTATCAAACGTTTTTCATTATATAATTTTGTCCTTAATGGTTTACCGCATTTAATAGAATTTAAAATTTTATAATCATCGATCTTTTTTAATGCATAATTTTTTATAGAATCTTTATTTCTCATCATCTTTTTAAACCTGGTCCTCATTTTACTTGTATTCATCTTGAGGAATGAAAAAAAGTCCAGATCTTCAAATCCCCAGTATTTAGATACAATATAATCCGATGATGTAACAATATTTCCCTGAGCATCGATAAGCAGCAGATTGCTGTTAGGAGTCACATTGAATTCTGATAACAAAAATGACACCTTCTTTAAATCAATATTAGCAAGAATTACATTGTCTTTTTTACCTTTATCATTGATTATATAAGGTAACACAAGAGAAGTTGTAAGCTTATTTTCATGAAAATTGACATTCTTATAAAAATTATTTTGCATGCTATTGACGTAGTTATAAAAATCATCGAGATCAATTTCAGGATAATACTCTTTGACAAAATCATTTAATTTATAGGTAGAATATCTGTCTATTACGGTGCCAGTCTGCATATTGATAAAAAAAATGCTGTGTATATACGTATAAATCTGAGCACCTAAAATAGGGAAACCGTTCGGAAAATCTTTTGATAGATTTTTAGATTTTCTCAAACTATCGAATTCATTCGTCCAGGCATAACTTTCAACCCTCTTTAAACATTCCAGCAATCCCGTATCTATAACATTGCTAGAAAGATAAAGCGATTTCTCATAACGCTCTTCGATTTTCCTTTCAAAGAAATACAGATAAAATTGTGTTGAAAAAAATGAGACTGCCAGGATAAAAACTGTAATAACAATAAAATATATCATCATTTTTTTAAAGAAATTCAATCTTGGTCGTATCGGGTTGAGTTTTTTCATAAAGATTTCAATATCCTTAATCTTTTTATAAAATCAATTATCAATTTAATTATCAATCTCGCAACATATTTTTTAAAATTTACATTTTTTTATTACCAGAGTGCATTATAGATGCATTTATAATCCTATATTTAGTTGGAGTAATGCCTTCCAATTTTTTAAACATCTTTATAAAGGTAAATCTTGAGTTAAACCCGCATTCACCAGAAATTTCCTCAATATGTTTATTTGATTCAGTCAAAAGATACTTCGCCTTTTTTATCCTGATATTATTAAGATACTGCTGAAAACTCATATTAAGATAATCCTTTAGCAGTCTGGATAAGTGGGACTGTGATATCTTAAATTGATCCGATAAATATTCAAGGCAAATATCATTATTAAAATTGTTATTGATATAATCCACAACCGATTCTATATTAATCTTGCAGTTTAAATCTTTTTTTGAATGAATAATTATTTTGTCATACAATTTCAAAAGATACAGATAAATTGCCTCTACAGACATTTTTTTATATTCATTTGAAAGATCTATATATGACTCTTTTAAAAGCTCTTTAGGATTTATCATCATTCTGTTTAAGGCTCTCAATGCTGTATAATATAATTGGAGATAAAGATCCTTTCTTCTTGTAAGATTAATATCTTTATTTTTATTGTCTTCAATTATTTTGTTGAATAACTGCCTGCTTTCGTTTTCTAAACCACCAATTAAATAATTAAACAGCTGATTTTCCTCATTAATGCTATAATGATAATCAACATTTTCCTTTAACCTTTCTTCATATATTTTAATTCTATCCATGCCAAAAGGCGATATAGAGGAAACCGCATTTAAAGCTTCTTCATAAGTTTTTTTCAAGTGCGATATACCTATCCCGGTACTGCCTATACCTGTAAATAATTCAAGATAATTATTACTGTCTTTATAAATTTCATGGATATTTTTAATAGTTTGGACTACCTCTTTATATTGATTATTTTCAGAATTGATTATTACACAGATTTCATTTTTGGCAATATTTAAAAGATGAACCTCATAATCCTTGCTAAAACTCTTTTTTATAAGACTGTAAGTATTTTTTAAAATCTCCATTTCATTCTGTCTACTAAATTTTTCATAAAAATTAGTGTTAAAGTTTAATAAAATTATAGCAGCTGTAAAGTAATCATATTTAAATAGTGATTTGTTATCCTTTACAATTTCATCAAAATCCTCTTCGAGTAATTCTCCTTCCTCATTTAAAATCCTGTAAATGTAATTTTCAACAACAATAGGCATTGTCCGAGTTAAATCCTCAGATAATCTTTTTTTATCATTAAAAAGATTAAATATCTGATTAGAAATAAATGAAAGCTCATTTATTTCTTCTTTTTTTAAATCTCTATTATAATAATTAAATACAGCGGCAATCTTTTTAATAGGGTTGTAAAGATTTTTACTAAATAAAAATGACAAAAATAATGCAAAGCACAGACTTAAAAAACTTATTGCTATGGTAATTATACTCAATGGCATCGACTGTCTGTATAACTCCGATAAAGGTATTGCATATACATAATAAAGCTTTTGTACTGTTGACCGCCTGGACTGACATTGTATTACAAGTCTTTTATTACCAAAATAACTCGAATAAAATGACTCGCCCTTGCGTACATTTTTTATAAAAGAATCATCTGTAATTTTTTTATAAATTTCCGGTGTATATATATTTTGTCTGTTGGTAAACGACCGTATATAACCTTGAGCATCCATGATAAAAAGATGAGCATTGCTGTTTATGGTAAAAGTTTTTAAAAGCTGAAATATTTTATCTTCGCTAAAATTTATAATTAATTCATTGCCTTCCTTTTTAATATCTTTTATGATAAAAGGCATAACCCCTGCACTGGCTAGATCATTAATTTTAAAAATAGTTAGATATGGAAGTATGTCAAATCTATCCATTGTCATTGCTATTATATTATTCTTATTTAGATAAGGATAATGATATTTAAAAAAATCCGATTTTTTTTCTATACCGTGTTTTCCAATTACAATACTAAATTTGTTATCAATATAATAAACACTTTGCAAAAAACTTCTTGCTCTTGCTCCAAGCAAGGGATATCCATTTTTAAAATCTTCTAATGGATTAGAGGCATATCTTATCTTATCAAGATCATTTGACCATATATAGTTAAATGCTTCATTATAAGAATCAATCAGAGCTTCATCTATTTTATCACCAAGCATTTTAAGATTAATTATTGTTCTCTCTTCTACTCTGTCTTGCAAATATTTAAGATAAAATCGGCTTGATAAAATAAAAGTTACTCCAAGAAATGCTATTATACAAATGAAAAAAAGCAATGTTTTTGAAAAAAAATTAAATTTTAGAAACCTGCTATTAATTTTTATACTATTCATAATTTATAAATCACCAAACACTAAATTTAATCCTTTTTATAAATTTTTGCAATATAATTTTATATTTCAAATAAAACACAATTTCGATAAAAGTAAATTTTGTCACTTATAGCAAATTTTGATACTTTACATATTATTTTTAAAGTAATACTCTCACATTAAAAATAATTAATATAGAAGGAGCTAATAATATGCTTAAGAAAAATAAGTATTTTATAATTTTCTTAATTATATTTCTTTTAACACTCCCGGAGTTTTTATGCTTCGGCGAAGATGTTTTCCCGATAGTATTTAAGGACAATGCTAATTTAAAAATCGATGGCGATAAAAGCGACTGGCCAGCATCATTGCCAATGTCTCTCGAAAGTGATTCTCAGATTAAAAGAGAAAAAAGAGTAAAACCCACAGACTTTGGAGTTAAAATATGGTGTATGTTTGATAAAACTAATTTTTATATATTTGGAGATTATACTGACAACACCCCCAGATTGAATCCAAAACTTGACGGAGATATCTATCAAGGTGATTGTCTTGAAATCTACCTTGGTTTTAGAGAAAATCAAAATTCAGGCGGTTATGGTCCTGATGATTACCAGCTTGGCATAGGAATGAATCAGGATAAGATAGCAACATGGATATGGAATAAGGGAGTTAAAATACAGGGCAGTGAAATCATAACAAAATTAACCGAGAGAGGCTATACACTCGAAGCTAAAATCCCTTTAAGCAATTTTAAAAAAGACAATAAAATTAAAGCAGGAGATACTGTATGGATAGATTTTGCAATTGATGATGGTAAAGGCAAGGGCATAAGATCTACCCAGATAGTCTGGAACGGCGATGGTGAAGGCTGGCAGACTCCAAAAACATGGAAAAAAGCAAAACTTTACGATGATCAATCAATATTCCTTAAACCATATATATTAACTCCTCCTCAAATAACAGCAAATGCATATAATAGGATTTATTTTTATTATAATGGTAAACCATTTATTGGAGCAGTAAAAGTCGGAGCAAAAAAATATGAAACCGATAATACTGGTGGTATAACGCTAATGACTTCAAGTGAAGGAGGAAGCGATATATCATTCAATTATGGCAGCGGTACATTCTCACTCTCAACAACAGTCGAAAAGAAAAAAGAAATAATCTTTGTTAAACTTCCTGTAAAAAATATAAAAGTTAATCAACTTGGCTATCTGGATAACGAAAAAAAAGTTTTTGTAATAACTGATAACGAAGGCAAATTAAAAATAAAAGAGTTTAAAATAGTTGATCCATACGAAGAGAAAAAAATTTTATACAAAGGAAAGATAAAAGATGATTTTAAAGAAGATATTACAAGTGAAGATAAAGTTTCATACGGAGATTTCAGTGATTTTACAAAACATGGTAAATTTAAAATAATTATTGATGGTTTCGGAGAATCTTATGTTTTCGAAATAGATGATGACATATTCAGCAAATTATTCTATACAACAACACGATCATACTATTTGCAAAGATGCGGTATGGCGGTTGATGATAAAAAAATCAGCGGTGTAAGCTATGCACAATGCCATACGGAAGATGCTGCTTTTTATGCAGATTATAAAAAAACCGGCGAAATAATTAAAAAAGATACAACTGGTGGATGGCATGATGCTGGCGATTACGGTAAATATATGCCAACAGCAGGACTGGCCGTAACACAACTGCTTATGATTTATGAATTAACACCTGGAAAATTTAATAATTTCAAATTAGACATACCAGAATCAAATAATAATTTTCCTGACCTTCTGGATGAGGTAAAATACGAACTTGACTGGATGCTTAAAATGCAGGATAAAAATGGAGGTGTATACCACAAAGTAAATACATACAATTTCCCACCGGCGATTACACCTGATTTAGACAAAGAGCAAAGATTTATATTTGAAATAAGTACAGCTAGCACAGCCATATTTGCAGGATCCATGGCTTATGCTGCAAGAATTTATGAAAAAGCGATGCCTGAATATGGTAAACAGTTAAGAAAAACGGCTATTGAAGCAGGCAAATTCCTTCTTGATAATCTTGATAAAGTACTCTGGGCATCAAAAGATAATACAGGTTTATACAAAACTGGTGCAGTAAATGATGAATTATTCTGGGCATTCTGCGAATTATACAGATTAACTGGTGATAACAAATATTATAAAAATGCTATGAAATTTATAGGTATAAGACTGGATTATCCGATAATAGGCTGGGACAATACTTATGTTTTGGGATTATATGCACTTTACTTCAACGATAAAACTCCTAAAGAACAAAAAGATGAAATTAAAAATTTCATTGAAGAAAACTCATCTAAATGGATAGAAAGAATAATGACCGATGGGTATAACTGTTCTCTATCTTCAAGTGAATTTACATGGTCTTCAAATAAGAATGCTTGCGCAAAAGGACTTATGCTCATTATGGCATATCAAATGTCTAAAAAAGAAGAATACAAACAGGCAGCAAGATATCAGTTAGACTATATACTCGGCGTTAATACATTAAGTAAATCCTTTATAACAGGAGTCGGTACAGATTATGTAAGATATCCTCATCACAGGTATGTGATTTCTACAGAAAAACTTATGCCTGGTTTCTTAATTGGAGGACCAAACAATAATGCAGAATGTGGCACATATGACAAAGGTCAGGGACCAAGAGGTTACAGGGATGTTTATCAGTCATTCTCCTGCAACGAGTACGCAATAGATTATAATGCACCGCTTGTATTCCTTGCAGGATATTTTATGAAAGACAAACCCGGTGATATATTCCAGGGAAAAGCTACTGGCTCTCATGGATTACCATTATATTTTATTATAATAATTTGTATAATAGTTATTTTATTGATAGGTGCGATGGTGTATATTTTCTTTATAAAGAAAAAACATTAAGATTTCTGTAAATAAATTATAAGTAAGTGCCCGTCGATTACTTAAGTGTTCGACGGGCGCTTTTTTTTATCTTAATTGGGGTCAGAGCTTCATTTTTTTTATTTTTATCTAAAAATTGCTAAATTTTTCTCATATTTTGTAAACGATTGTTAAGTTTTAAGCGTTTAATATATATAAAAATATAATTAAACGAGGTAAAATATGCGAAAGCCACGATTATTACGAAAAGGCGCAAAATATCATGTGGTTGCTAAAATAAACAAAGGTGAAAATGCTTTAATATCCAATGATATTAAAGAGCTTTTTATTGAAGTAATAAAAAGAGCGAAGAAAAAACACAAATTTGCCATATATAATTTTGTTATAATGAATAATCACGTACATTTTATTATTCAACCATTGCATCAGGAATCATTATCAAAAATCCTTCAATGGATTCTATCGGTATTTGCGATGCATTATAACAAAATATTTAAAACATTCGGACATGTCTGGAGTGGAAGGTTTTGGAGTAAAATAATCGATGACATAAGACAGTTTATAGATACCTTTGATTATATTTCCAATAATCCGGTGAAGGCAGAGATGGTAAAAAAAGCAAAGGATTATAAATATGGCGGGTTATTTCATATATTAAATGGAATTATCGAT
>CAZHHK010000112.1:0-11072 GCA_964531405.1 uncultured Spirochaetales bacterium
TTACAATATTTTTTTTAACTTATAATATTTTTGAATCGCTTTACAATATTGTTTAATTTATGCTACAAAAAGATGCTTTTTTAGTCATAACCCGGCATATAATTATAAACATATTTGTTAATAATATTTTTATCATTTAACAGCATTCTCACAAACTGGATGGTAACCTCAAATAAATGCTCATGCACATGATGAATCCGTATAATCTTACCGATAACTGATATTTTATGATGATTTAAATCAAAAACAATTTTGAAATTTTTATCATCGGATCTTAATTTATTAACGATCATTAATAATCCACCCGCTGAAAGGTTTTTAATATTACACGTCACCGCAAGACTCTCTTTTGGTATATATTTTTTTGTTTTACCAGTTATCTGTACTTCAACAGGAATTGCGTAACCATTTAAATTAACCGGCACTCTGCGGTATCGCCGCTTTTGAGTCCTTATTAATCTATCCGAATGTTTTATTGTATAACGTTTTATTCCTGCATTGTCATACCCCAATACGGATGTTTCAAAAGTATATCCAGCATCTTCCTCTCTCCAGAAGTAAACTTTAAGATATTCTCCAACTGATAAAATTCTTGATTTAATTTTTTCAGACATCAGTTCTATTATAATATAGTCATGAAGGACTCTTTTTATTATAGCGTAGATATAACCTTTTTCTCTGGCGAATAAAACCATTTTTTGATTTTCATGAAGAAGGTGAGTTGATCTAATGCCCATGTTTTGTCTTGAATTTCTTTCAATTTTTGCTTTTATTTCCAGTAAGAAAGCACTCTTTGAATTTTTAATGTCTTCCGAATCTTTTTCATTCCTTTCAATATCTTTTAATCCGTTTTTTATAATTTCATCCAGTAATTTAGAATTTGTAAAACATGTCAAAGGTTCTTTTACATTATTTTTCAAAGCAAGATTAAACAAATATTTTAATTCATCGTGATCCAATCCAATGCTTTTTGCGAAGGAATTGAAATTGTGTTTTTTTACATAATTTCCAGTTGAAAAATTGTACTTATTTTTTAAATATGTATAAATGATTAAGATCGTTGTTAAACCTATTATCACAAATAACGTAATATAAATAGCTAAATTGTTTCTTGTTGTTGGTGTTGTTTTCCCGAAAGCCTGCTTAAATTTATCCAGATTATCCATGAATACATATAATTTATCCATACTTTTTCTCCATGTTATTTTTTTAATTGGCTCTGGTAAATGCTTCTTCCTTGATTTTAATTAAAATTTTTTTTATTTCCTCAAAATTCGGGACAAATTCATACTCCAAAAGGTCACCGACCATTATGTAATCATTATGCTGTATGGCTTCCATTAATTCTTTTAAAAAGGAAGTTATACCCTTAAAAAAATCATCAAATGAGACTTCCTTTATCGTATATTGGTCCATGCATATAACAAAATTTTCTTTAAATAAAACAAATAAATCGATGCATTCTTCAAAAATATCTGTTAATAATTGTATGGTATTCATCGCTTCACCATCTTCACCTGTTTGAAATTGTATTGGGACATTTTGAAGCTTTGATATTAATTCATCTATATTTAAAATTATTTCATTTAGGCTGTTAAGGATAAATTCTCTGTCGGGTAATCTATAAGTAAATACCAGCCACTTTTTTATGCTTTTCATTTTGATTTTTATTAAATCAATCAACAAAATTGCTTCTTTTTGATCTTTTTCATTAAAATTATTTTTTTTATTGCACATTAGCACTTTAAATTTATCAAAATTTTCGAAAAACTCATTTATTTCATTTTTGATAGAATCATTGTTAGGATTATAAATTTTTAAGATTTGCTTTAATCCTTCTTCCATCCATTTTAACGAATCATCAATATTATCAAGGATCTGATCCTGTTTACCGCTGGAAACTACATTTTTGATTATATTGATAAAACTTTCAATCTGAGATATTGTTAAACTTGTAATGCTAAAAATATCGCCAGTCTCAATTTTTATATTTTTAATAATTTCAACTTTAATATCTTTTAATTTTTTTTCATCATCCAGAGAATAGAGTTTATCATTTATCGAAATATTAGTAATAAAATGTTTTGGCTCTAATTTTCCAACAAAATCACCTATAGCATTAATAATATCAAAAGAATTTTTTTCATTCTCGAGTTCGAAAGATGTTTTTTCGTTGTTTATATATATATCCATTTATTATCTCCAGTTGTTATTGTTTTCCCATATTATCAAATTTATTTTTATTTTTCTCAAGTTCATCTGCTGATTTTTCCATCTGATAAAAATCTTTTCTTAATTTTTTCTCTTCATCTTTTAGCTTTTCTTCGTATTGCTTCTTTGCTTTTTCAGTATTAGCAATTTGATTTTGATATGACTGAGTTTTCATATCGAAATATCCATTGCTTCTTTGTGTATAGGCTTTAAGAGTTTTTTCAATTTCATATCCTACACCTGAATCAACGACAAGATCTCCATCAAGATCCTTTCCAAATAATTCTTTTACTCCAACCGGATATTTTTCAACTTTTTCAAGAAATTTATTTTCATTTACTTCTATTATACCTTTAAGTTTTGTTTTATCCATTGATCCGAAACCGCTTGCATTTGTAGATATGCCTATTTGTGCCAGTAAAGACAGTTCATCGCCAAATATTGTTGTATAAGGATTCATCATAA
This sequence comes from uncultured Spirochaetales bacterium, assembly GCA_964531405.1. GTDB lineage: Bacteria > Spirochaetota > GWE2-31-10 > GWE2-31-10 > JAFGQB01 > CAZHHK01. The sequence continues at coordinate 2,677 of CAZHHK010000112.1, forward strand.
TGGTTCGTAATTTACTCACTAAATTTGTAAGTCCGTAATCGCCTGCAAAATTGCCTCTTTTGTTATCTTCATTATAATTTGCATCGGTTTCCTTATTTACAAGCTGCAAAAGTTGATTAAAATCGCTTAAGAATTCTGTTATTACTTTAACCATGTTTTCATAGTCTCTATCGATTTTAAGACTTTCTTCCTTATTAGTTTTATCAAGTATATATAATGTCAAACCTTTAATCAAATCGGTTATTGTATTTGTATCCCGCCTAACATCAACTCCGTCAAATACAAAGAAAGCATCCGCAGGTTTTGATATTTCATGTTTAAATCGCATTTTAATATCAGACCCTTCATCATAAAATCTGACTTTACCTATCCCCAGTCTTTTATACGTGTTGTTATTTTTGAAGATTAAAGCTTTTACCGTTTCATTTTTATCGATTAGTTTATTTAATTCAAACCTCATCGCCTTTAAATCAGAAGACAAATTTAATTCATCCATATTTATGGTCCGCTTATCAGTTACAATAGAAATAAAATGATTGTCTGTTATGACCTTAGGTTTTTCTGGTTTTTTATATGGCTGTATTGTAACTTTTGATGATTCACCTTCTACATAAGTATTAAAAAGATTTATATCCCCGCTTTTTTTAAAATCAGGTCCTGTAGGAATTAAATCATCATAATTTGCATTCTGATCAAGAGTGTCGAGTTTTAACTCGATTTCCATTATAAGTCTGTCTTTATAAGGTATACTGTAGCTTAAATTTAATTTATAATTCTGCATTCTATCAACGATCAATGTTTTACCGTCAAACTGAACCTCTTTTTTGATTTCGGAAGTATTTACAAGATAAGTTTTATCAATATAAAAATTTATATCATAAGCCTGGATTTCATCATAAAAATCCATTTCTTTAAATACATTTTTGGTTTTGTCATCTGTAAAAGAGATAACATTTTTTTCACCGGTATTCCCCGCTTCTAGTATTAAAACTTGTGTCTTTGGCGTATTCCATGTTATTGTTGTTTTTAATAACCCTTTTGAATCACTTTCAATTTTTGATGCGAATGATTCAACGCTGCCTCCGCCAAAAGATATTTTGACCCTATCTTTACCAATCTGAAAATTATACTCACCGGCTGAAATTTTATATGATTTATCAAGAGGTTTGCTTGCAATTTTATGGTTACTTGCCTTGCTTTTTATGCTTATTTTGTATTCGCCAACCTCAACGTTTTTATTTGCACTTGCTGTAAATGCATTTTCATCACTTGATTTACATATTTTTTTATCAAAAGGAGTATCAAACCCATAGAGCGCTTTTGCTTTTTCCTGTAATGACTGAGTTTTTGTCTTTATTTCATTAAGTGCTTTTATTTTGGTTTTTGAATCTTCTATGTCCTTGTCGTAATCATTAAGCTTCTCTTTCTTTTTGTTCATTATTTTATTTATGGCTGCTTCCGAATTATACTTATCCGTTATTCCAGGAATGAATACTCCCTCCTCAGCGTAAACAGTTAAAATAAAACAAGGAAAAAAAATAAGAATTAAAAATAAAATACATCTATTGAACATGCATTTATTATAGCCTAATTTAAGCTTGCTTGTCGAACAAGACTCCAATTGCTTCCTGTAAATGAGCTGCCAGATTTTGGAGTTCAACGCATGGTATTTCTCTTATAACTTTATTAGAATCTTTATCAACAACAATAATTATAACTCGATTTATATCTTTATTAACCCTAAGTTGAACTTTTTTATTGAAAATATCACTGGCTTCGATAATTTTGTTAATATTATCTAATATTTTATCTAAATTTTCATTAGAAATCTGATCCTGCATTGCCTCTCTTATTTCTTCTTTAGATAAAATTGGCCTTGATCTTACAGCATCATTCCTTGATTCTAAAAGATTGTTTACTAGTGTTATGATTCTTTCAGAATTAACATTATCAACATCAATCATATTATAATCCTCCTTGATTAATGGCTATACCCCTCCTTTTTTAAAATCTATATAATAAAGTATAATACTCTTAAATTTTATTATCGGAAAATGCCTCTTCTTTAATAAGTAGGAAGAGGCATTTTCTATAAAAAAAATTGCGGTTTTACCTTAAAATAGTAGGGGCAAGCATCAGCAACAATCGCTGAAGTCTTCGTTATTCAAGGTAATTAGCCTTGTAATAATTGAAGAACAGTTTGAGGCCTTGCATTTGCCTGAGCTAACATAGCTGTACTTGATTGAACCAATATAGAATTCTTTGTGAATTCAACTGTTTCATGAGCCATGTTGGCATCTCTGATAATAGATTCAGCAGCCTGAAGATTTTGAGCAGCAATTGCTATACCTTTTTGAGCTGTTTCAAATCTATTTTGGTAAGCACCAAGATCAGCTCTTTGTTTGCTGACTATTCTTAATGCTTCATCAAGTTTGCCAATAGCCTGGTTTGCTTTGTCTGCTGTACTTAAGCTAAGAGCTGCTTTAGTAGTTGCATCTTCAAGACCCAATCTACCAGCTGTGATTGTGCCAATGTATACAACTTCTCTTTGATCCATGTTTGCACCAACGTGGAAAAACATTGTTGCGCCAGCGCCTGCTGTTGAATTCTCAGCAAATCTACCGGTTAAAAAGTTCATACCGTTAAATTGAGCGTGTGAAGCTACCCTGTTTACTTCATCAACCAGCTGGTTGATTTCAACTTGTACCTGAGCTCTATCTTCATTAGAGTAGATACCGTTAGCTGATTGAACTGATAATTCTCTTATTCTATGCAAGATATCCTGCACTTCCTGCAGGTAACCTTCTGCTGCTTGAATAAAAGAAACACCGTTTTCGATGTTTTTATCAGCCTGATTTAAACCTCTGATCTGACCTCTCATTTTTTCAGATACTGCCAATCCAGAAGCATCATCGCCAGCCTTGTTGATTCTCAAACCGCTAGCTAATTTTTCCATGTCTTTGTCGACATCTTTTACCTTGAATCGTAAAAGTCTGTCTGCATTCATAGATGACAAATTGTGATTAATAATCATAAATTACCCTCCTTGATAAAAAAACATAATCTTCCCTCAAAGACTATGTTGCATTTATTTGTCCTTAATATGCAATAGTTCTACTGTTTAAAGTCGCCTTAAAAGATAAAACCGCATTTGCTGCCCCAATAAGGTACTTTTTAAAACAGATACAGCCGCCTTTTGTTAAAGCCGGTAATATCTATCCAACTATGCTTTTTCAAGAAGGGTATAACGAGATTTATTTCAAAGAACAAAAATTATCCTAAATTACCCTCGCAATAACTGCAATACAGTTTGTGTCTTTTGATTAGCCTGAGCCAACATTGCTGTAGAAGACTGCATTAAAATATTGTATTTTGTGAATTCAACTGTTTCATGAGCCATATTTGCATCTCTAATAATTGATTCAGCAGCCTGTAAATTCTCTGCACTTACAGCCAATCCTCTTGTTGCATACTCAAGTCTGTTTTGATACGCGCCAAGATCAGCTCTCTGTTTATTTACTTTTTTAAGAGCTTGGTCAAGTGTACCAATTGCACTGTTTGCACCATCGGCAGTAGACAATGATATGAACTTGCCTGTTCCAATCTGTCTAACACCTAAACCTGTTGCAGTCATAGTACCAATGAATACATTAATCCTTTGATCCATGTTTGCTCCAATATGAAACCACATGGAACCAACTTTTACCCCACCTATTCTATCTGCGTCTGCAAATCTACCGGTGAGCATATTCATGCCGTTAAATTGAGCATGTGACGCAATTCTGTCGATTTCATCAACCAATTGACTAACTTCGACCTGGATCATCATCCTGTCTTCGTCACTATAAACACCATTAGATGCTTGAATAGCCAATTCTCTTATTCTTTGTATTATGTCTTGTGATTCTTGCAGGTAACCTTCAGCTACCTGGATAAAGGATATGCCGTTTTCTGCGTTTTTTTCAGCCTGATTTAAACCTCTTATCTGGCTTCTCATTTTTTCGGATACTGCCAATCCAGAAGCATCATCACCGGCTCTGTTAATTCTTATGCCGGAAGCTAATTTTTCCATTGTTTTGTTTAAATGCAAATTGTTAAACTTTAAAACATTATTTGCATTAATAGATGAGATGTTGTGATTAATTATCATTTGTTTCCTCCATGAAACATAAATACAAGGTGTCCTTACCCTGTTTTAAATAACTCATACGAGTTATCTTGTCCTAAATAATCCCCTTTAGATTATTTACTATTTATTAACCTCCTTTTTATAAAATTAAGACTTTTATCCACCTAAAGTCTTTTTGGCATTAATCTTTAATTAATCCCCATTAAAAAAAGATTACTCCATTATCTATTTCGGCAAATATAATTAATTCTTTAATATATTAATTTAAATTATAATATTTTTTGATAAATTTACAAGTATTTTATAAAAAAAAATAATAAATATGCCAAAATATTGGATTAATTCAAGCTCTGACCCCCAAAAGATAAAAAAAACAAGGGGCAAATGCCCCTTGTTTATCTATTATTCACTTTGTTTGAATAAAAATACTTATTGATTGCGTTTAAATATGCTTTTGCACTGGCTTCAACAATATCTGTTGAAGATCCTCTTCCACTATACATATTTTCCTCAATTTCAAGTACAAGCTTTACCTCTCCTTGAGCATCTTTACCTGAGCTAACACCCTGTACAATGTATTCTTTTAATATGGTTTCCTTACCTGTTATTCTGTCAATGGCTTTAAAAATAGCATCGATTGGGCCATCACCAGTGCATGCTGCATCGATTAATTCTTCACCTTTTTTTAATTTGACTGTTGCAGTCGGTATAATTGTATTACCGGAATTCACATTATGATACTCAAGCTTGTATCCTTCTGTAACACCGCCGATTAAATCTCCCAGAATTACAAACAAATCATCGTCGTAAACTTCCTTTTTTCTATCAGCCAGATCACTAAACCGCTTGAAGGCTTCATCAAGCTGGTCTTTATCCTGGATTTCAATACCCAGCTTGGACAATCTTGTCTTAAACCCATGCATTCCAGAATGTCTGCCAAGTACCAGAGTCTCAGAATCCCTACCGATATCACCGGGTTTCATAATTTCATAAGTCTCCCTGTGCTTGATTACACCATCCTGATGAATTCCTGACTCATGGATAAACACATTTTCGCCGATTATCGGCTTGTTCCTTGCAGGCACCAATCCGGTAAAATGCGTTAATAATTTGGATGTCGGATAGATTAATTCAGTTTTAATGTTTGTTGTTTTTTTAATTAAATCTTTTCTTGTATGCAAAGTCATCACAAATTCTTCGATTGCCGTATTGCCAGCTCTTTCTCCTATACCATTAATCGTTACTTCGACCTGTGTAGCACCGTTAATAACAGCACTAATTGAGTTGGCATTCGCCAGACCAAGATCATTATGGCAATGGACTGATAAGTATATTCCTTCACTAAACTGGGGTATGTCCTTGCGTAATTTAGCAATTAATTCACCAAACTCACTGGGTATAGCATACCCGACAGTATCTGGAATATTAATCGAAGTTGCTCCGCTTTTTATTGCAGTCTGAACGACTTTTACTAAAAAATCATATTCTGTCCGTGAGCCGTCTTCCGGGCTGAATTCTATATAATCAAAAAATTTCTTTGAATATCTGATCATCTCTTCTATGGTTTTCAAAACTTCGTCAGGAGTCTTGTTTAATTTATATTTCATGTGAATCGGGCTTGTTGCAATAAAAATATGCAGCATCCTTTTGGGATTGTCTTTTGTTGCTTGATAAACAGCATCAATGTCTTTTGGGACACATCGTGCAAGGCCAGCAATAAAGGGCCTTGTAACCTGCTGTGCAATCATTTTTACTGCATCAAATTGCACTCTCGACGAAATCGGGAATCCTGCCTCAATTACATCTATACCCAATCTATCCAGAGCCTTTGCGATTTCCAGTTTCTGTTGGGGATTCATCGATGCGCCAGGAGACTGTTCTCCGTCTCTTAATGTCGTATCAAATAATCTAATCGTATCCATAATTTATAGCCTCCTTGTATTTCAGTACAGTAACATGGTTAAGCATATTACTGTACATTTGTTAACTATTTTTTGTTTCAAATCTCGGCAAAGCAAGAGGACCAGTCCTCATCAAATCCTGTAAACCATAAGGTCTTATGTTTTCTATAAAAGAATTAATTTTTTTAGAATGCCCTGTTAATTCTATAACAAAACTTTTTTGATTTACATCGATTATTTTGCCTCTGAAAATTTTTACCAGATTATACAATGCAATTTCATTTTCTTTACTTCTAAAAACTCTAAGCATCACAAGTTCTCTTTCAAGTTTATCATTTTCATCTATCAAAAAAACCTTGATTACATCTATCAATTTATTAAGATGCTTCACTACCTGTTCTATGATTTTTTCTTCGCAATCAAAAGTCAAAATCATCCTTGAAGTATCCGGCTGTTCACTTGGTCCAACGGACAGTGTATTGATGTTATACCCTCTTCCTGTTATTACCTGTGATATTTTCGCTAACACACCATGTTTATTTTCAACAATCAAAGATAATATATATCTCATACTGTCATTCCTCCTTTCATCATTTCATCAAGACTCGCTCCTGCTGGTACCATAGGCCATACATTTTCTTCCCTTTCTGTTAATATATCTATTAAGTAAGGTCCTTTATTGTGCTTTAAGGCTGCCTCTATGGCATTATCAAGCTCTTCTTTTGTATTAACTCTTACCCCTGTTGCGCCATAAGCTTCAGCAACTTTAACGAAATCTGGTATGAATTTTTTGCATTTACCCTCATTACCCCTACAATTCCTTGGATCTTCTGTACAATTCATCAAACACGTTGATGAGTATCTTGATTCGTTAAATAATTCCTGCCATTGTCTTACCATACCCAGATAACCGTTATTCATTATAAGAATAATTATGGGTAACTTGTGTATAACAGCAGTTGCAAGCTCCTGTATATTCATCTGGAATGAACCATCTCCTGTTATAGAGATTACCCTTTTGTCGGGATTTGCAAGCTGTGCACCAATAGCTGCTGGAAATCCAAATCCCATTGTACCCAGGCCACCACTTGTTATCATTGTACGTGGATACTTGAATTTATAGTATAATGCAGCCCACATCTGATGCTGCCCTACGCATGTTGCAACAATTGTATCATCGGGCACCTTCTTGTTAATCGACTCCATAACCTCGATTGAAGTAATTCTTTCTTTATTTCTTGGTATCTCATGGCTGATCTGTTTTAACTCATTGATCCTTTCCATCCATTTTGTATGTTTTTTTTCTTTAAGCATTGGCAACAAATCAATAAGACATGTTTTTAAATCACCAACAACCGGTACATCAACATTTACATTCTTGCTTATTGATGCAGTATCTATATCAATGTGAATGATCTTCGCTTTTGAAGCATAGGTTGTCAACTTACCCGTTGCCCTGTCATCAAATCTTGATCCTAAAGCTATAATCAAATCACATTCCTGTATTGCGCTATTTGCTGCAATAGTGCCATGCATTCCGTGCATCCCAAGATTATATGGAGAATCATATGCTATAGCGCCAAGCCCATTTAAAGTCGGGGTTGCAGGTATATCACATTTTTTTATCAGCTTATTAATTTCAGCACTAGCTCCGCTTATGATTGCTCCTCCGCCTATTATAATAACAGGCTGTTTTGCGTTTTCAATATATTCGGTTGCCTTTTTTAACTGATTTGCATGTCCTTTAGTATGAGGTTTGTAGCCTCTTATATCGATTTCAAAATCATAATTAAATTCAGCTTTATTCAACAAAACATCCTTTGGCAAATCAATAACAACTGGTCCTGGTCTTCCGGTTGATGCAATGAAAAAAGAATTTTTTATTATTCCAGCCAGTTCATCAACGGAATGAACTAAATAGTTATGCTTTGTAACAGCATTCGTTATACCAGTAATATCTGCTTCCTGAAAAGCATCGATACCTATCATAGATGTTGGGACCTGCCCTGTCAAACAAACAATCGGCACCGAATCAAAATTAGCTGTTGCAAGACCTGTAACTGTATTTGTTGCACCAGGCCCGGATGTAACCAATACAACCCCCGGTTTACCTGTTGACCTTGCATATCCATCTGCAGCATGTACTGCAGCCTGCTCATGTCTAGTTAATACTACTTTGATTTCCGGAGTAGAATATAATACATCAAACAGAGGAATAACCACTCCACCCGGATATCCGAAGATAATGTCTACACCTTCTTTTTTTAAGGCTTCTACAACAATTTGTGCTCCGGTAATTTTACTCATAAATCCTCCTATGTATAAAGTCAAGTTATTTCAAGCTTCCGCTTGTTTTAATATATAAA
>CAZHHK010000113.1:0-10940 GCA_964531405.1 uncultured Spirochaetales bacterium
AAAAAAAAAAAAATAAAATTTAAATTTATTTTGAGATTATTTTTTTAATAATTTTATTTAAGAATTTGATATTTGGTCAGTTTTTGAGAAAAATGAGTAGTACTAGTTCAAACTGTGGGTTAAATTCGCTATAATAGATAAATTAAGCGGTTTTTCACATGGCTAAACTGAAAAACCGCTGGTAGAATGATTATAAGATTTAATCTAGCTGGCTTTTTGAAGTTCTTTCTTTTTAGATGAACCTAAAAATTCAATGCTCGAAGCCTCGATATGAATTTTTGTAACTTTTTCTCCATTTTGTTTAAGCCAGGTATCTTGTTTTAAGCTACCTCTAGCCCTGATTTTTGATCCTTTTTTTAGATATTGGGCGCAAACATCGGCAATTTTATTCCATGTAGTAATGGAAATAAAACTTACTTCACTGGCTTTTTCCCCCTTAATTTTAAAATTGTAATTGACAGCGATGTCAAATTTACAGACGCTTACCCCATTTTTTGTGTAAAACAATGACGGATCTCTGGTTAATCTTCCTTCCACCAATGTAAGGTTAAGTGCATTTGTCATAAACAACTCCTTGATAAAATTAATTAAATTTCATATTAATTAAACGCTTAAAACTTAAAAATCGTTTACAAAATTGGAAAAATTTTTTAAAAAATTTTAATTTAATATGCATCGCAGGTTAAATTTTCTATAAAGAAAGTGATTAGCAAGCTATGTCCCCGGTATTTATGTATTATTATTGGCTTAAAAAAATACTTGTTTTTTAAAAACTATTGTATTATTGTCAATTAATATTTTTTTGAGTAGATTTATGAAAGAATTATTAAACGAAAATAAATTTAAATCTCTAGTAGAAAGCCTCTATGATTTAATATTTTTATATAAGCTTTATCCTGAGCAAGCTTTTGAATATGTTAGTCCTTCGAGTGTTCTGTTAAACGGTTATGCTCCTCAAGATCACTATAATGATCCTTTACTTTTTGATAAGCTGGTAATCGACGAAGATAAACCGTTGTTTCAATTTATTAGAGAAAATCCTGATATGATAAAAAAGCCGGTGATAATAAGATGGAAACATAAAAACGGCAATATAATCTGGACAGAGCATAGATATATTAATTTTTTTGACGATAACAACAATATTATTCAAATTGGTGGATTTGTAAGAGATGTAACAGAACGCAAAGAATTTGAGTTTGCCCTAAGGGATAGTGAGAAGAAATTCAGAGAGTTGTTTCATCAGATTAAAGACGGTATTCTTCTTTTTAAATACAATACTGATAATAAAAAATATGAAATAATGGAAGTCAATAATACTGTTTGTGATATACTCGGATTTGCTAGAGAGGATTTTTTTGAAATAAAATCAAATGATGATGTTTTAAAAAAAGATGTAGGAGAAATAACAATTAAAATTGAAGAATTAAAATCAAGCGGGAATTTTTACTATGAAACTTTTTTGTTTAAAAAAAGTAACGAAGAAATTCCTGTGGAAATCAATTTTCATAAATTTAGACTGGACAGGGATGATGTAATACTTGCGATAATCAGGGATATTACAGATAGAAAAAAACTGGAAAAAGAAATATTAAAGAAAAACAGACTTGAATCAATCAGCATCCTTGCCGCAAGAATTGCTCATGATTTTAACAATATTCTTTCTGCAATACTAGGAAACATTTCATTGGGGAAATTTTACTGTGATAATAATAAAACATTGAAGGAAATACTTCTTGATTCTGAGGAAGCATGTCAGAAGGCTAAAAAACTGGTAGATAGACTTATTACTTTTTCTAAAGGGGGAGCCCCGATTAAGGAAGTAATGAGCATAAATTCTGTTATAAAAGAAGCGGCGGATTTTGTGTTGAGAGATTCGAATATTCGTTATAAAATAGATATAGCTAATGATTTATGGCAGGTAAGCATTGATAAGGATCAGATAAGTCAGGTTTTAAATAGCATAATTCTTAATGCAAAAGAAGCAATTAGCGGTGATAATGGTTTTATTGAAATAAAAGCGACCAATGTAATTGATTTAAAAAAGGAGTTAATACCTTTAACTGCGGCTGAATATATTAAAATTTCTGTAAATGACAACGGCTGTGGTATTCATGAGGATAACATTACAAAAATATTTGATCCTTTTTTTTCAACAAAACAAATAGGTATTGGTTTAGGGCTTGCGGCAAGTTATTCTATAATTAAAAAACACAATGGGTTTATAACATGCGAATCTCAAGAAGGTAAAGGCTCAACTTTTTATGTTTATCTGCCAGCATATAAAGATGTTAATATTTTGAAGAAAAAACAAAATAATAATGAACAGCGTGATATTGGTGAAATAAAAAAAGGTAGAATACTGATAATGGATGATGATGAAAATGTAAGATTTACTACGGGTAAGCTTGTTGAAAAATTGGGATTTAAACCGGAGTTTGCTAAGTGCGGAGTTGAAGCTATAGAGATGTATAAAAAGTCTCTTGAAGATAATGATCCATATCAATTGGTTATAATGGATTTAACGATTGTTGATGGCATGGGAGGCAAAGAGGCTATAGGTATCTTAATTAATATAAATCCTGATGTTAAAGTTATTGTGTCAAGTGGATACTTTAATGATCCTGTTATAGCAAATTACAAAGAATACGGTTTCAAGGGCTATTTGAATAAGCCATATATGATGGAAGATTTAAAAAAAGCAATTTATAAAGTATTGTAATTGTTTTTTTTATACACGGTATGAAATAAAATATATTTTAGGGGAAAAATATGTCTATAACGATGAATCCAAGAGGTGGTCATGGTATTATTATGGAGCTTAAAGATAATACTGTTATAATTGTAGGAAGTACAAAAACATCGTATCCGTCTACAATTATGGCTCCATTTTTTGAAGAATTGCACAACAAGATGATAGAGGCCGGAGAAAAATTAATAAGAGTCGATATTGTAAATTTAGAATTTTTAAATTCTGCGGGAATAAAAGAAATTGTGAATTGGATTTTAAAGTTAGATAAATTGCCTTACAATAAAAAATATAGTATTACACTTGTTTATAACCCTGAAGTATCATGGCATGAATCTTTTGTCTCTTCAATGGTTTATTTGAATAAAGAATTAGTCAGTAAAGAAATTTTTAATCAACGGTAATATCGATAAATCTTTCACAGTATAAAGAAATTATTTCTTCTGAATTTTTATTGTTTGCAAGCAAAAACCATTTTTTATCAACCCATACCGCTGAAATCGGTTCCAGGTTGATTTCTATAATGTTATTGTCTCTTGATAGGTATTTCCCGCTGATTTTACGTTTTTCAATAATGGATTCTCTTATCTGCGCAGGGATAAAATGATGCATATTATCGCCTTTATAACCGTACTTTTTAATAATCTGATCTACCGAGCTTGATCTTATTTGAGATTCTTCAATGAGTTCAAAAAATATTTTACGTAAAGCATCAGTGTCTATCAAAGCGCGATGAAGCTCTCCTTCGGGCATTATATTGAATCTTCTGATTAAGCTCTCTAAAGAATTTTTTTGACCCGGGAAGAGCTCTTTGGCTATTAAAAGCGAATCTATCGCCTTCCATCTCTCGAAGATAATGCCAAGTCTTCCAAATTCAACAGATAAAAATCCGAGATCAAATGATGCATTATGTGCTACAAGTACAGCATCATCTATAAAGTTGAGAATTTTATCTGCTAATTCTATATTAAAAGGAGGGCAGTTTTTTAATGCTTTTTCATCGATCTTGTTGACATTTTTTGCTTCTTGAGGGATAGGTATTTGAGGATTTACCAATTCATTCAACGTGTCTACTATGTTGCCTTTGCTTGTTTTTATCATTGCTATTTCAATTATCCTGTCTCCCGCTAGAGGATATAATCCTGTTGTTTCGACATCAAAGAAAACATATGTTTCGTTTGCAAGAGATTGTGAAAATAAAGAAAAAATACCCATAATTTCCCCAATTATAAATTATTTATAAAAGTTATCAGTTTTTCCCATTTATATCAATATTAAATTTTAGTTAATTAATTCAAGACTTATTAAGCTTAAAATAGGTTAAATTTTTTACTTTATTTTTTATTATAATTTTGATATATTCACTAAAAAATAAACAGGTTTGAGAATGAAATCTAAGAGTGTTTTGCTATTTATAGTGTTTTTTTTAATATTTGTTTTAAGTCTATCGTTAAATATTGCTTTTGTGCAGAATAAGAAAATTGTAGAAACTACTAAATTTACAGTTGATTCAATATATTTCGATCTTTCATTGATTGAAGATAAGACAAAGGCTACTGAAATCGAGAATTTTATAAATTCTAAAAACACTGGTTTGTTTTTGAGAGTAATAAATCAAAATAATAATCCTGCTTCCCAGTTTTATGCATTTTGTGCTCTTATGAAGAATGATCAACAGAAAGCAAAGAATAATCTGGAGAAGATTCTTCTAAATCCAACAAAGGTAAGTATAATAATAGATAAAGATAATAAAAAAAATGATTCTTATCTTGGTTATGCAGTACTACTTTTGTTAAAGCAAGCACCTAATAATTTAATAAATGTTGTTGACAATAATTTTTTTTCATCAAGCCAGAAGGTGCTTCAAAAAGCTTTTCAATCTAAGATTGTTCAAAACAACAATGAGTTTAAGACCGAGTTGTCATATTATCTAAAGTTTGATAAGGCAAGCGGCTCATTAAGCAGCGATGTGGCTAAATTAATTAATTCAAAACAGATAAATCAGATGACTAATGACGAGAAGTTGTTGGTTTCCTCTAATATAAACGGTATTCCTGAGGGCATGAAAGAAAATATTATTAAAAACATAATAAATGATGATAATCAGGAGATAATTATAAATTTATTGAAATCGATAAATGAAGATGCAGGAAAAAACGTGGCTTATGCAATCCAGCCCTTGATTAGTGGCAATTATTCTTACGAAATAACCAAGCTTTCACTTGAAAAATATTGCGGTATTTTAAAAGGTGATTCGTTGCAGACTATAAGGGATAATATCTATAATATCACAAGTACAGATTTAATTGTATTTTGTTTAAATCAAATAGAAAAATATGGTGGTGCCGATAATTATGAATTTTTAAAAAATTTTTTAAAGATTACCTATCCTGAATTAGTTAATATTGCCGCATTGAATGCAATTGTTAAGACGACTTATAAAGAAAAACCCGATGATGTTTTAAACACAATGAGCTTTGTGCTGAGAAAAATAGATAAAGAGAATCTTGCATATATAGCGATAAAATTTCATATTGATAATAATATACTAAAAAATTCTGCAAGTGTTTTATACAGATTAAACCAAAAAGAAAGCTTAAGGATAAAGATGCTTGGGCTTGATTATATGGATAAGTTTAATATTGCTGAAGGTTATTCTTTTTTAAGAGAATTGGTGGGAGATGAAGATCAGAATATCAGTGCGAGAGCAAAAAAAATACTGGATAAATATGGCGCCGGTTATGAAGGTAATGAAAGTATAAATAATAATTAGTAAAAAATTTTATAAAATAATTATACAAATTTTTAAAAAAATATTGTATAATATAGTAACAATTTTAAATAAATATTAGGACGCCTCGAAAAGTGAGGTAATTTTTTAACTTAAAAATTGATTGCCTGATTATTTGTTTGTCTAAACAAATAATTTGTCTTGCAATTTTGATTTTTAGGGAGTTTCTAACAAAAATTTTTTATAAAAGGACATTTTTGTTATGTAACTTTTTAAATACTCATTTCTCGAGGCGTCCTAATATTTTTATGGAGCCGTAAAGACTAGATTTAAAATTTTGATTGTTAGTACCAGTAATATTTTTGGAGTAATGATGATCAGGCAAACGATAGACGATATTAAAAAAGGAAGCAAAATTACAATAGGGAAGAATAATTGTCTTGTTGTTCCAGATGATCCTATTATCCCTTATATAGAAGGTGATGGTACAGGACCAGATATTACTAAAGCCGCTTTGTATGTGCTGGATGAAGCAGTTAAAAAAGCTTATGGTGGCAAAAGAGAAATTGCCTGGACAGAAATATATGCCGGTGAGAAATCTTTCAAAAAAAATGGAGAATGGCTTCCTGAGCAGACTTTAAAAGCTTTTGAGGATTACCTTGTAGGTTTAAAAGGTCCGTTGACAACGCCGGTTGGAGGAGGTATCAGGAGTCTTAATGTTACAATAAGGCAGAGATTGTCACTTTATGCATGTGTCAGACCTGTTAGATATTTTAAGGGTGTGGTTGCGCCGGTAAAAAAACCTGAGTTGGTTGATATGGTAGTCTTCAGAGAGAATACAGAAGATGTTTATTCCGGCATAGAGTGGCAGTCAAACTCAAAAGAAGCTCTTAAGGTAATTGATTTTTTAAATAAAGAAATGGGGTGTTCTGTTGTTGAAGACAGTGGTATTGGAGTTAAACCTATTTCTCCAAAAGGTTCAAAAGATATTACAAGAAGAGCGATAAAATATGCAATCGATAACAATAGGAAGGTCGTTACACTGGTGCACAAAGGCAATATTATGAAATATACCGAAGGATCTTTTAAAGAATGGGGTTATCAGGTTGCTAAAGAAGAATTTGCAGATAAATTGATTACTGAAGATGAAGTAAACAGTAAGTATGACGGGAAGATTCCTGAAGGTAAAATTAAAATAAATGACAGAATTGCTGATATGATGTTTCAGCAGATTTTGTTAAGACCGGAAGAATATGAGGTGCTTGTAACTCCAAATTTAAATGGAGATTACATAAGTGATGCTCTTGCTGCACAGGTGGGTGGCTTGGGATTGGCTCCTGGAGCGAATCTATCTGATACGGTTGGAGTTTTTGAGGCAACACATGGCACGGCTCCGAAATACGCAGGGCTTGATAAGGTTAATCCGAGTTCTCTGATTTTGTCTGGAGTTATGCTCTTGGAGCATATTGGCTGGAAGGAAGCGTGTAATTTAATTATTACCGCAATTGAAAAAACAATCAGCCAGAAAAAAGCAACGTATGATCTTGCGAGAGTGATGGAAGGCGGGATTGAATTAAAATGCTCGGAATTTGCAGAAGAAATTGTTAAAAATTTTAATTGACAATATATAGAATATATTATATTTAAACGAACTAATTTTTTAGTTTTTTTAAAAAAAATTTGTTTTGATTTTTTTGGAAATATTGCTAATATTCAAAGAAATCGGCGATGAATTTTTTTTGTTTTTGTGCATTCACGTATGTGAATTGCAAAAAATTTTTTTTAAGGATAAAAAACGAATGAATGGTTTAGGAAGTCATTTAATAGTCGAATTATACGACTGTGATTCGTCGCTTATCGATGATATAGAAGTCATCGAAAGCACCTTACTTGAGGCTGCGGAAATTTCGGGCGCAGATATTATTAAGCATTATTTCCACAAATTTTCTCCTCAAGGCGTAACCGGAGTAATTGTTATTTCCGAATCGCATTTTTCCATCCATACCTGGCCCGAATATGGTTATTGTGCATTGGATATTTTTACATGTGGTGATCATATCCAAAATGATCTTGCTCTAGCCCACATTAAAGAGAATTTAAAGGTGGGAAGAATGTCTGTCGTTGACATAAAAAGGGGAACTCTTGACATCCCTAAAGAAAAATTAAGACATAAACCATGGGTGGAAGTAGGATGATAGAAACATTAGTAAGTTTTGAAGAGATTGAAAAGCAATTTAATGACATGGATGCATGGGGATTGTTAAGCTCCATTGATATCCATGATTGTAACCCTGATTATATAAGAGATGCTGATAAGATTAAAGAATTTGTCGATCAATTATGTGATTTGATTGAAATGAAAAAATATGGCGAATGTGTGGTAGTTCATTTTGGAGAGGAAGAAAGGGTAAGCGGATTTTCCATGACACAGTTGATTGAGACATCATTAATATCAGCTCATTTTGCTAATCAGACAAATACTGTTTATCTTGATGTATTCAGCTGCAAATTGTATGATCCGTATAAAGCTGCTGAATTTGCAAAAGAGTTTTTTGAAGGCAAGAATTTAAACTTGCAGCTAACATTCAGGAAGTAGTAGTGGCTAAGAATTTAAAATTGCTAAAAAAAGATTCATGGATTGTAGATAACTGGGATGCTACTAAAGGAAGGAGCATAACAGTTAAGATTAAGAAGCATCTTGTTTCTTATAAGTCAAAATTTCAAAAGCTTGATATTTATGACACTTATAGTTTTGGTCGCATGTTGACTCTTGACGGCGTTATAATGTGCACCGAATTCGATGAATTCTCTTATCATGAAATGATTACCCATGCAGCGATGCATGTCCATCCCTATCCAAGGAAAGTACTTGTAATCGGCGGCGGAGATGGGGGTACTATAAGAGAAGTATTAAAATACAATGTTGATGAAGCACATCTTTGTGAGATTGATGAAGAAGTGGTGAATGTTTCAAAAAAATATTTGCCTAAATTAGCATCAGGTTTTAAAGACCCCAGAGTTAAGCTTTTTTTCGAAGACGGTGCACAATTTGTTAAGAAAAATAAGGGTGTTTATGATGTAATCATTGTAGATTCATCTGATCCAATAGGCCCGGCTGAAATACTCTTTCAGGAAGAATTTTATAAGGACATGCATGATGCCCTTACTAAGGACGGCATTGTTGTAACTCAATCAGAATGCATTTTTTATGATAGGAGTCTCATCAAAAAGCTTTTTGATTTCAACAGTAAAATTTATAAGTATGCCAAATATTTTTATACTATGATCCCGACTTATCCTTCGGGCTCGATTGGTTTTTCATTTTGCTCAAAAAAATATGATCCAGTAAAGCATGTCAGAGATAAAAAGATCAAGGATTTAAAATATTATAATATTGATATTCATAAGGCGGCATTTGTTCTTCCTACTTTCATAAAAAAAGAAGTCTTTGGTAAATAAAAGTATTTTGTGAAATTTAGACCATTGCTTTTTGAATTATAGCAAACTTGTTTTTTTAAAAAGAGTTTTTGCAAAGAGCCACAGCAACAACAAGTCGTCAACAATCGCCTGATCGTTATGCCCTTTCACCCTAAAGAGTGTTTTGTCTACAGAGTTAACAGCTATACGCTATTAAAACGGCGTATAACCGCAAAACGTTAGGTACATGCTATTAATAATGTCAATCATGAGAGCAATATGGATAATATGGCACTGGTAAAACCTGAGAAAAAGCATAAAGAGATTATTCTTGATTTCATAAGAGAGCACCATGCTAATAATGAATATGAAATTCATGGTGGGGCTCTTGTAGAAAAATTAGATTATGATGCATGGCTTAAACAGATTGCTGATAATTCAAATAAAGAAACAGTTCACAAGGGTTGGGTAGTTTCTTCAACTTTTCTGGTGATAAGAAAAAAAGATAATAAATTAATCGGTTTTGTTGATATACGGCATGAACTGAATGATTTTTTGAAATCGTATGGTGGACATATCGGATTAGGAATTAGACCCACTGAAAGAGGAAAGGGGTACGCACTGGAAATTATGAACAAAGCCTTAAACTACTGCAGGGAAATTGGTTTAAAAAAAGTAATGCTTGCATGTTATAAAGATAACATTGCGTCGAGAAAAACAATTGAAAAATGTGGTGGAATATTAGAAAGAGAATTTCCTATTTCCGAGCTGAAAAATCTTCCTTTTAAAATTGATAATTCAAGTGATAAAATTGTACAGATATATTGGATAATTCTTAGATAATAAATTAAAGTGGCGACCGTGTACTTTTAAAATAGGAAATGGCTACAGAAGATTGTGTGGAAACTGAATAATTTAATTATAAAAAGGAGTTTAAAATGCTTAACAGGTATAACAGAACATTTTTCTTTTATGGATTATCACTGATAATTCCATGGATTTTATGGTTCATAGTTGCATATTTCAGTCATCTGGAAAATCAGGGGCCATTAATTGCTTTTTTGATGCCTGCATTGGGTGTCCTCGGGTTGGTTTCTTCTGTTTTTGTAGCGGGCTATTTATTTCTCAGAGACAAAGAACTATTGAAAGATTTGAAAGGCAGGATTTTTAATATACAGAGGTTCAATATCTTATATCTTGCAATCACATTTTTATTAATCCCTCTTTCTATAGTTTTGGCTCAGTTGATTTCGGTGATATTTGGGCATAGTCTTTCTCAGTTTTATATTTCTGGCAAACCAACATTCACCTCTTTAATTTTTTCTCCATGGTTTATACTTATATTTGCTGCAGTTGTTGAAGAATTGGCATGGCATACTTATGGAACTGATACTTTAAGAAGAAAGTATAATTTATTTACTACTTCAATAATATTTTCCGTTTATTGGGTAATCTGGCATGTCCCTTTGTCATTTATCAAGGGATATTATCATAGTAATGTTGTTGCTGAAGGGTTATTGTATTCTCTAAACTTTATTTTCAGTTTATTTGTTTTTGTGATTTTAATGAATTGGCTTTATTATAAGACAAAACGAAATATTTTTACTGCTATTATCTTTCATTTGACTGCAAATATTTCCAATGAGATATTTGCCACGCATCCAGATAGTAAAGTTATTCAAACAATATTATTGTTAATTGCTACAATTATTATTTTATTATTTGATAGTAAAATGTTTTTTGTAAAGGAAATGGCTGATTGATACTTTTAATCAGTAGCAAAACACATTTGTTAAATAATTTATCTCTATTTCTAAAATATCTGTAAATAATTTTTGCTTATACTTTTAGGTTTATTCTGTTTATAAAAGCGAATAGTACGCTAAGAATAAAAAGATTATCCTTATGCTTTATCGGTAGGAATATATTTAGGCATATAACACTCCGTTTTTATTTATATTATAAATTTATTGCGATTTTACAAAGAATTATTTAGAGTGCGTCCCAAAATTATCTTTTTTGATGACATAATCTAAAACAAAT
>CAZHHK010000114.1:0-10799 GCA_964531405.1 uncultured Spirochaetales bacterium
TATATATTAAAACAAGCGGAAGCTTGAAATAACTTGACTTTATACATAGGAGAATTATATGTTTGTCCATAATATGATGGAAGATATTGTTTTAAAATACCTTGATGATATACTTCCGTTAAAGTCAGACATCTGCAAATGTGAACAATGCAAAAACGACATAATCTGTTATACGCTAAACAGGGTTAAGCCCATGTATGCAGCATCATCTCGCGGCATCATCCATGCAGAAAAAAATAAGCGTGTACATATACAGGACGAGATCGATGTGTATTCTACATTAATGGAAGCAATCGAAGTCGTCTCAAAATCTAGACGTCATGAAATAAAAGAAGAATATAAAAAAATAAATATTGCAGAAGATGAAATAAAACCTAATTATTTTTCTCAATCAAACTGCTTTTATAATTTTAATGTAATAGTGGGAAGGATATTTGACAGCAGTGTATTAAAACCGATAAGCGATGCAAAGGTGAGCCTCTACTTTGAAGATTCAAAGGAGCTTGTGCCTATGTACAGTAAGATTTGGAAAAATCCGATCGAGATTGTACCTCAGATGGAAGGCACGTTTACCTTCTGGCCATCTCCAATACCGGCTGAAAGATCAAGTATACAAAAAGATTTTTTTATGTACATTGAGATTGAAAAGTCAGGTTATGATCCGGTTTGCAAGTATTTTTTTGTAAGATTAATATCAAACGAAGGGTTAATTGATTATATAAAAAATGAAAACGCATACTATCTGTCGGATATATTTTTAAGTAAAACCGGAGAAAACAGCAATATATGAAATTTGCAAAAATAATTGCCAATAAGCTGTTTTAGATTTGGGAATGAATTATAAGCATTTGACATTTGAGTCTTTATATAAAAAATATTACAATAATATCTATAATCTCTCATACAGATTAACCGGCAACAGAGAGGATGCCGAGGAAGTACTGCAGGAGTCATTCATAAATGCATACAAATCGTGGGATAATTTTAAGTATGAAAGTTCGCCGTATACATGGCTTTACAGGATAACGATTAATAATGCATTGCGATTTATCAAAAAACGTAAAAGGTTGCCTATTTATGATCTTACGGAAAAGCATGGGATCAGCGAAACAGATTTTTTTAACTCCCTTAAATCTTTTGATAATGTAGAAAACACTGTTTTAGAAGCCGAAGTATATGAATACTGTATGCAGATGTTTATAAATTGCATGCCGAAGAAACAGCGCATAACGTTTACTTTAAGAATATTACTAAATCTTAGCGTCAAAGAAACTGCCGATATAATGGGAATATCAGAAAATTCGGTTAAAATAAATTTATTCAGGGCAAAGCAATTATTGAAGGAAAACATGGAAGGCAGGTGCTCTCTGATAAATCAAAAAAATCCGTGTTCTTGTAATAACTGGGTGAATTATTTTGTTAAAACTGGCAAAAATTGTACCTTCCCGACAACGCCGTCAAAACATAATAACCTGAAAAAACTTAAAAGCGAAATAAAAACAGAAATTTCTTTCATTAATAAAGTCAAGCTTCTTTATAAAAATGCATACAGCATTAAATCTTTTGATACATTTAAAACGAAAATTAAAAAAATCATGGATGAAAAATCCTTAAAAATTCTTTCATAGCTACATCAGTCAATATAAATGTCCATTATTATCTTTGAAAATCCTATTAATTAAGTAAATAGTCATTTTTCTAGAACTGGACCTGTTCCGGGTACAAATTTTCCATTATAATATTTTTTCCTTATCGTTAAAGCTTCTTTGCCCCATTCTTCCAATCCGATCAATTTTATTCTGCAAAGATTATAAACTTTCATATTATGGGGGAACTTGTCTGCTCTGTCACTGCTTGGGATATAATTATCACAGGGGAAATTGCTGCATTGATTGCAAAAATCAATATTTTTCCCCTTTACACAATTTAATGTTTTGCATTCTTTTACTAACATTTTATAACCATCCTGAACCCTGCATCCTCTGCAGACAATTTTTTCTTTAGGGACATGCAAAAGATTAGACATCCTCTCTTTTGTTTCTTCTGTTATGACTGATTCAAAAACTTGACAATTAAAACAATCGATCCCACAAGGTGCTGTTAATTTTTTTATATCCATAATTTCTCTCCAGATTAATTAGTATATATATGATTAGAGTCAAAAAAACGCTAGTGGTTACAAAAAAATAAATTTTTATGGAGAGAGGAAGCTTTAAAACTTACAATAAATAAGATTATTTATACTTGAGAGCTCTGCCAGATAGGGATAAATTTAAAAGACGTTTTACTCCGTAATCCGCTTAAATATATAAATTATATTATCAGTACCGACATATATGTATTTATCATTTTTTGATACTGCAATAGACTGAATTGTGCCGTTTATCTGAAAAGAGAAATCCATATAATTTCTCTCAAGATTGTAGCTTCCAAAATAAACAGGTCCTGCCACCAGGGTATATAAAAAGTAGAGTCTCTTATCATCATTTGATATCTTAAGTCCATTATTAAAATTACCGCCAGATGGCAGCACTGTAAAAGCATCATATTTACTCGATATTTTGCCTGAGCCGGTATCCCGTGATAATCTTATTATATCAGTGGTTGAGGCATTATAGCCGTAAATATAATTTTGATCATTTGAAATAACAGGACATACTAAATGATATGTAAACGTGTATGATTCCTCAAGCAATGAAAGTTTTCCGGTTTGCGGATCTCTTTTATAAATATGATAATTAGGAGAAGCCGATTCATAGTAATAAATATAACAACCATCGGCTGACTGCGCAAGCTCATAAATAGTAGGAGCTAAGGTTATAAATACATAAGTATTTTTAAAGGTTAAAGATCCGTCATTATTAATTTCATAGCAGTAATAATTAGCTGTTGCTGGGTTTATCCCATATAAAAAACGGCTGTCAGGGCTGATAATTATATTAGTAAAAAGATTACTGGCATAACTATATTTTTCATTATAATATTTGTCATATACTCTTAGTTGGTCATTATACGAATATATATTACCATCGGCATTTATGTTATAGAAACTAGTATTTATGCCTGTATTATTCTCAGGTCCAAGAGTACCGTCATTATTGATATTAAGTGAATATAAATTATTAACTCCATCAACATATAATAGAGTCTTATTATCATTGGTAATTTTTATATAACTGATCAGTGGTGAACCTGTTACTGTAATAGAATTCAAAAAAACGACTCTATCGTTTTTGTTTTCCTCATAAATAAGATCTTGAGGATTTTTTTTAACAAACAGATCGCAAGAGAATAAAGAAATGATTGTAATAAGCATAAATATAAATTTAATTTTCATGTCTATAAAAATATACTACATTATAAATAAAAATCAATGATTTTTAAATTATAATTAATTTTTAACTTTTTGCAGATTTTTGCTGTTTTAGCGTGTCAAGTATGCCTATTATATCTTTGTCATTTTTTAAGTCCCCATGAAAATGTACGCCAATCTTCATTCTTCCCGATATTGTATCACGCTCCTGCCATCTTACCAGTATCTGGCATTCCTTTAATACAATATTAGTATCATGCAGTCTCTTTTCAAATTTGAGTCGTACATTATCGAGCTCTGTTACTTGAAATTCAATGGCAACAGGAAGAATTATATGAAGACCGATATTACCTGGCGCTATATCGATAAACGAGGCTGATATCCATTTTTCTCCGTCTTTTGATATATATATGTATATTTCATTATCGATTGTCTTCTGTTCAGGGATTTTTTTTACATTAATTTTTTCTTCATTATTTATATTTTCAAAAAAATTACCCAAATCAGGAAGATCATCCATCATAAGTAACTCCAGTTTAATTTTATCGGGAGAACGATTTTAAGTATAATTAATAATTGGTATTTATGCAATAAAATTAATGATTTAGTCTTTTGTTAAACAAAAATTTATATGTTTAAATCATAGATAATTTTTAATCCCTTAAGTGTAAGAATATTTTCAATTTTATCAAATAATCCCGTCTCATCAAAAATATTGATAAGCCCGCCTGTGCCGACTTTATAATAATCTCTAAATTTAATTTCATCTGCAAGATTTTCAATTATTCCTTTAAGTGCAAAATAATTGGAAAAATAAACACCTGATTCAATAGCCGAAGTCGTATCTTCGCAGAGTATTTTATCTTTTTTTTGTATTTTAATCGCAGGCAGTCGTGCAGCTTTACTGGTCAGAGCCTGAGTTGATGTATTTATCCCCGCAAAAATAACTCCGCCTAGATATTCTCCTTTTCCTGTTAAAGCACAGATTGTTGTTGCCGTGCCCATGTCGACTATAATGCAGTTTTTTTTATATAAATAATGACATGCGACAGCATTTACAAGCCTGTCGCTTCCCACTTCTCTGGGGTTTTTATAACAATTTTTTATCCCAAGTTTTGTGTTTTCATTTACTTCAATAATATTTTCATTAAAATAATCCTCAAACATTTTTTTTATAACATTATTTAAAGGAGGCACTACCGATGAATAGATTAATCCTTTAATATTATCCAGATCGATTTTTTTGACATTTAAAAAATTGATGACAAATAATCCAAGCTGATCGGATGTTATATCCAATCTTGTATAATATCTTACACTCGCTATAACATCAAAAAGACCTTTTTTTTCAGGTAAAACACCTATCTCAATGTTTGTATTTCCAATATCCATTGCTAATATCAAAACAAATACTCCAGATCAATTTTATATAGTATTTAAAATTCTTTAATATATTACCAGAATAATTTATTAAAGAATTTATTTATTTGTACAATTATTTTTAGATATTATCAATTGATATTGTCTTTAATTTTTTCTAAAATTGGCATTAGCTGCTCTTCAATTATAGGCTTTTCAAAAAAACCGATAACATTTTTTAAATTCATCATTTTAGCTTCATAAGAAAAATCATAAGCGCTTAATATAATGATTGGAATATTATAAATTTTATCTATAATCTCAGATGCTTTCAGACCGTCTATTTCACCCTGAAGCCTTACATCCATTAATATTAAATCAGGTTTGTCTTTTTCTATAAATTTAACCGCCTCTTCTCCATATCCGGTTTCGCATATTACATTGCAATTTAATCTTTCTAAAATTTTAGCCAGCAGTATTCTTATCAGCGCTTCATCTTCCACTATCATTACTTTAACTTTTCTCATTAAAAAATCCTATATTTTTATAAACTCTAAATTCTATATTTTATTATAATGTTATTAGCTATATTATGCTATTTTTTAAAAAAAAATAAAAAAAATTTTAATTATAAAAATTGTTGATTTTTTTATAGTAAAGTATTATATATATAGCAAACGTTTGCGCAAACGTTTGTAACGGAGGTAGATTATTATGAAGAGTGATGTAAATCCAAGATCGCTAAAGTATCAGATGTTTTCAATAGCGACTCCTATAATGTTTAATCTTTTATTTTTCCAGCTTCAAATTATTATTGACAGGGCATTTTTGGGGCATGTTAATAGCGATTTTTTATCCGCTATAGGTAATGTAAGCTTCCCTCTCTGGACAAGTATGTCCGTAATCTGGGCTTTAGGTACAGGTACTACGATACTAATAAGTCAAAGTTTAGGAGCCAAAAATAAATTAAAAGCCGAGAGTTATTGCGCAAGTGCATTTAAATATAACAGCATATTATCTTTAATTCTTTTTTTAGTTTGGTTTATTTTTTCTGATGTTATTTTTAAATTAATGGGTGTAGTAGAGCCAATACTTTCATATTCTACAAGATATGTAAAAATAATGTCATTCGGTATTTTAACCATTGGTTTAGTAACTTCAACCAATGCTGTTTTTCAAGGGTCAAAAATTACAGGACCAATGATGTATACAGGCTTTTTTAGAAACACCTTAAATGTCATTCTCGATTATTCATTAATCTTTGGGCACTTTGGTATGCCAAAACTCGGGCTTGAAGGAGCCGCGATTGCAACCGTTATAGCTGATTTTATCGGCTCTTTTTCGCTCTTTGTATGGATGTATCTTGATAAGAGGCTTCCCATAAAAATCAAATTCAAAAAAGCTCTTTTTTCTCCATTTAAAGAATATTTAAATATTATAAAAATAGGTATCCCTGCAAGTCTTGAAGAATTATTATGGAATGCAGGTAATTTAACTCTTGTTAGATATTTAAATATGTTAAATATAGTAGCTAGTGGAATATATACATTGATATACAGTATAGAATTAATACCTGCATTGATTTTCGTATCGCTTGGGCAGGCAGTATCAACAATGACCGGATATAAAACAGGTGAGGGGAATAAGAAAGAAATAAAAAAAATCGTCAATACCGGTTTAATATCGGCTTTTATTGTAAGCATAACTATAGCGGTTATTTTTTTATTTTTCCCAAAAATAATTTTATCAATATTTTCCAAAGATACTGATCTTATAAATCAATCGATACTCTTTTTGTTTGTTTCCTGTTTTACTTTTATACCCAGATCCTCCAATATAATTTACGGAGGCGGGATAAGAGGGCAGGGGAATACAAAATGGATGCTTTATACACAAATTTTTGGTACATTCTTCATAACTAGCATAAGTTATTTTTTTATATTTACTCTGAAATTCGGAATACTGGGATTATTCATAGGTATGTTTACAGATGAGCTTGTAAGGGCATTTATAAACGGAATTAAATTTTATAGCTCAATAAAAAAAGAAAATAGATTTTTAAGATTGGATGAAATATTAAAAAAACTAGAAGAGCCGGTATAATCTGTTTTAATAAATACAGATTAATGCTATAATAATTTTTAATATTTATAAAATAAGGTTTTTTATGGCGACTATTAAAGATGTGGCAAAACTTGCCGGTGTTTCATATACAACAGTAAGCCATGTATTAAATAACACACGAATTGTAGCCGATGAGACTAAAAAAAAAGTATTGCATGCGATAAATAAATTAAACTATATTCCGGATTGCAATGCACAGGGATTACGAAAAAAAATAATGAGGACCATAGGGGTAATCGGTACATGCAGTGTGGATCATTTTTTTGCAGAAGTATATTATGGCATCGAGGATGCATGCTTTGAAAATAATTATAATGTTTTTTTGTCTTATTCAGATTATCATAGAAAAAATGAAATATCACATATATACAACCTTATTCAGCGTAATGTTGATGGCTTAATACTAAATGCTGTAAGCGAAGATAAAATATTACTGAAAGAATTAAGTAAAATAGATAAACCTATAGCGCTCTTTCAACGGAACATAAAAAATCTGAAAGCAAGTTTTTATGAATCTGATGATTATAACGGTACGTTTAAAGCAATTGAGTATTTAATCAGTCTGGGACATAAGAGGATCGGTCTTGTTTACGGTTTTACTTATGAGAGCCATACAGCTAGATTGAGAAATAATGCCTATAGGGATGCTTTAAAAAAGTACAATATTGATTATGATGAAAATATTGTTGCAGATGGCATGTATTGCATCAACACGGCATACAAGGTAACAAAACAAATGTTATCAATCAAAAATCGTCCGACTGCTATTTTTTATTTTTCCGATTTTATGGCAATTTCAGGGATAAGAGCGGCTAAAGATCTTAACATTAAGATTCCAGATCAATTATCGATTATAGGTTATGACGATGTTGCAATAAGCTCTTTTACTATACCAAGATTGACTACCGTTAAGCAGGATAAGTACAAACTTGGCAGAATGATGGCTGAAAGAATAATAAAATCGGTACAGGAAAAAAAGATAACAAACGAAAAAGTTGTTATACCTGTTGAATTGATTATAAGAGAAAGTACCGGAAAAATCAGTTGATATTTTATTTATAATAACATATATAAGAGCTGTCTACTAGCGCATTAACTTGAAATTTGACATTCTTATTAACAGTAAATTTTTTATTTGCCCCGTAAATTTTATATTTATCTTTTCCTGGCAGTTTGACTGCTAATTTACCGCTAATGACCTTCATTATTTCAACGGTGCTGGTACTAAATTCGTATTCTCCTTTTTCCATAACACCAACTGTAGCTTTACCGTTTTCAGTCTCCAAACCTATTGATTTAACTTTGCCGTCAAAATATTCATTTATTTTTAACATAGTAATTCCTTTTATGATATTATTTATTATTTCTACGATTATACCTATTAGATTTTTTTATGTCTGTCAATAAAATTATAATTTATATATTCATTTTATCGGTTTTAATTTCAAAGAAAACATTTGATTTTTTTATAAATTTAAGTTAATTATTATTTATTGATTATAAATTAGAGCTGTTTAGTTTTTTGAGGTAGGCATGAAGCAGACTATTGGTATATTATACGGTGGCAAATCCGTAGAGCATGAAGTATCTATAATCACAGGTTTACAGGCTTTTGAAAATCTTGATAAAAATAAATACCAGCCTGTTTTAATTTATATCGACAAGGATGGAGATTGGTATTACGGTGATAAATTAGCGGATTTAAAAATTTATGCAAGTTGGGATAAAAACAAAAAGAGACTTAAATGTTTTTTTCCAACATTAAACAAAAAAGATAAAAAAAACATTTTATCTAAACTTGATGCTGTAATTATTGCATGTCACGGTAATTACGGGGAAGACGGCAAAGTGCAAGGATTATTTGAGCTACTTGATATTCCTTATACATCAAGTACTGTTGTTGGATCGGCTACTGGCATGGATAAGATAGTGATGAAAAAAATTTTTTTGGGGCTGGATCTGCCTGTACTACCATATCTTTGGTTTACACGTGAGGAATGGAGGAAGGATCAAAAGGAATGGATTAATAAAGTGCATTACACTCTTGATTATCCTGTTTTTGTAAAACCGGCAAATCTCGGATCATCGATAGGAATATCCATGGCAAATAATGAAACGGAGCTAGTAAATGCCATTGAGATTGCAATAAACTATGATAAAAGAATTATTGTCGAAAAAGGTATTCCAGATGCGGTTGAGGTAAATTGTTCGGCGTTGTATAATAATGGGAAAATATTATTATCAGAGCTTGAGGAACCAGTCCGATGGGAAAAATTTTTAAGCTTTGAAGATAAATACATCAGGAATAACACCAAATCTAAATCAGGGATGTCAGGCATGTCGAGAAAAATTCCTGCAGAAATAAACGATGAAATAAAAGAAACAATTAACAATTGTTCCATCCAATCATACAGGGCTATGGATTGTAAAGGTGTAGTCAGAATAGATTTTATACTAGATAAAGATAAGACTAAAGTCTATATTAATGAAATAAATACAATACCCGGGTCATTCAGTTTTTATCTTTGGGAGCCAAAAGGTATAAAATTTTCCAAGCTTCTTGATATTATAATTGAAGAAGCCATCAAAGAGAATAAATCAAATAAAGAAAACATTATTAGATATGATTCTGAAATTTTAAAAAGGCTCGGCGGAGCAAAAAGATAAATGTTTATTCTTTTATGAAATTGTTTCCCGCATCCAGCTTATAAACCTGATAATTGGTGGAATAATTATAAACAAATTCATTGCCTATCGGGAAAGGACTGCCGTTAACTCCAAGCTTGCCTACGAGATATCCGTAAGGCAGAGTTGTGAACTCTCTTTCATTTTTAGGATCTAGCTCTTCGATATCTATACCTTCAGGACCAAAAAACACAAAATATTTGTTTGCCAGACATTTTATACCAAATGATCCTATAAAAATCTTGGTCATATAAAAATTACTAATATTGGCAGATATAACATTTTCCTTATTATTTAATGATCTTTCAAAATAATTAAACCTATCTTTATTGTTTTTATCTGTACCCCACTGCAGGAAGCTTATCAATATTTCACTATCCATCCAATCATCTTCACCTTTGGAAATAAATATAAGACTTTTATCTTCAACGTTTTTGAATATTAGAGGCGATGATGATATTATATTTGTATCATTTTCGTAGAAGTAATAGACAATATCTTTATTATTTTTACCTATTGACAGAATTCTTTTTGTTTTTTCATCTAAATGAGTGCCAGCTTTGATATTAATCATTTTAAATGGGTTTAATAAAATTTTTGTGTTAAACCAATCATTTTTTAAGTCTAGAGCATCTAATTGCTTTATCACATTGCTGGCAATATTATCATTTGATGAAGTAATAAAAAATTTTCCTTTAAAATTATCTTCTTTTTTCGTTATTGATATTGGGACATTTACTTTAACAAACAATTCGGGAAGCTCAGGCTCTCCTATTTTTAATATTATTGAATGTTCTTTTACTTCATCAATATTACTTGCTTGTAATGTAACTTTATAATATCCTGGTTTATAAACGGTAAGCATTGCATTCAGAGGATCCTTAGAAATATCAAGAAAATAATATCCGTTAAGATAATTTTTATTTGCATTTGCGGGTACCGTTAGCTCTTCTTTAGTATTATTGTTTCCCAGTGAATATTCTTTTTTAATATCAGGCGCTTCATATTCTATAAACCAGTCATATTGAATATCCTGATTAATATTATTATCACTCATTACGCCCGTTAGAGCAACATCAACTTGAAAATCATTCTCTTTTGGCGTCCTATTTTCTGTTCGTACAGCGTTTATTGATTTAATATTTATCGGATTCTTTTTGCTATCATTTTCATTTGAACAAGCAAATAAAATAAAAGCAATAAATAGATACAAAAGGGGAGTTAATAAGAAGTTTTTAATATTTTTAAAGCCAGTCATTATTATATATTTTATCATAAAGATTAAATTTGTCAAATATTTTACCAAATTTTAATATAT
>CAZHHK010000115.1:0-10654 GCA_964531405.1 uncultured Spirochaetales bacterium
TCGTTGGCTCCCATTCTTTTGATACCCCGTCAGCTTGCTGCGGGGAGGTTCATTAGGTAAAGATTTTTGGAATTTTATATGTTGCAGTAATCATGGATATGATATAATAATAGATGAATATAGAAAAAGTTCAATAATGATTAAAAATGCTTTAGATAAAATAAAAGAGGCTTATTTATGATAAATGCTAATTATAATTTATATAATGGCGACTGTTTTAAAATATTAAAAGAAATACCAGATCAATCTGTTGATTTTATTTTAACAGACCCTCCTTACAATTTAAGTAAGTATTCAACCGGTAATATGAAATTTGATTGGAGATCTGATATAAATAACGATTTGGCTGAATGGGATGGAATAGATTTTAATCCATCTGATTTAAAAGATGATTTTTTAAGAATTTTAAAACCAACAGGCAATATTTTTGCTTTTTGTTCCTACAATTTAATTGGGAAGTGGCACGAAGTTTTTGATCCTATTTTTGATACATTTCAATTTTTTGTTTGGCATAAAACTAATCCTGTCCCAAAATTTCGTAAGGCTGGTTTTTTGAATAGTTGTGAATTAATTGTATGTATGTGGAATAAAAATCATACATGGAATTTTGGAAAACAAAATGAAATGCATAATTTTTTAGAAGGTCCAATTTGTATGGGACCTGAAAGATTAAATAATCCTAAGCACCCAACTCAGAAACCCTTATATTTACTAAAACATTTGATTAAGATTGCAACAAATGAAAATGATGTTGTTTTAGATCCTTTTATGGGTGTTGTTCAGCTGGTGTAGCGGCATTATCTTTAAATAGAAAATTTATTGGTATTGAGTTGGATAAAAATTATTTTATAGCAGCTGAAAAAAGAATAGAAGAAGAAAATAACAATTTATTCTTTTCTGAAAGATGTGATGTGGCTCATTCAACAACAGCCGATATATCTATATGACCTTAAAAGATCGCTCTGGTCCCGTCGGTATATTTTTTAGTTTTGCTACTTCGCTAGTTTTTTTGCAAAACTAAAAATAAGTGTAAACAAAAATAGCAAATTAGTGCATTAATATATTATTATTATTTAACAAAGGATTAATGTGAAAACAATATACATAGAAAATTTAGGTTGTTTTAAAAATCAGGTAGATGCAGAAAAAATGATTGGTCTATTGGAATCCAATGGATTTGTCATTTTAGATAGTCCTGAAGATGCACAGATTATCATTGTAAATACATGCTGCTTCATTAAATCAGCCAAAATTGAATCGATTGATAATATTTTAGAGCTTATTAAATATAAAAAAAATGGTAAATGTTCCAAGTTTATTGTTTCAGGGTGTATGGCAGAATATTATAATCAGGCATTAAAAGAAGAAATACCCGAAATCGATTTAATCTTTGGTATAGGTGATCTGTCAAAAATCTTAGATGATATAAGAAATAATAAAAAAGGTATTTCTTTGTACAAATATGAAGAAGATAAATTGTTTAAAAGAAAGGTTTTATCATATCCTGGTAGCGCTTATTTGAAGATCAGCGACGGATGTTCCAATCATTGCAGTTACTGTATTATTCCTATGATTAGAGGAGAGTTAAGATCGCGACATATAGAAAATATTTTAACTGAGACAGACGCTCTATTAGATCACAATATCAATGAATTGATACTAATCGCTCAGGATACAGCAAATTATGGTATAGACATATATAATTCAAGAAAACTCGGTGAATTAATCACAAGTATCGATAAAAAGATAAAAAAAGATAATTTCTGGATCAGGGTGCTTTACATGCATCCGGATCATATTGATAAACAACTGCTTACGGTTTTAAAAAACACGGCACATTTCATTCCTTACTTTGATATACCGTTTCAATCGGGTAGTGATAAAATATTGAAATTGATGGGAAGACAGAAGTCATCAAAAGAATATTTTGAATTAATAGATGATATAAGAAATATTTTCAGTGATCCGGTTTTACGGACAACATTTATAGCGGGATTTCCGTTTGAAGATGATAATGATTTTAAAGATACAATTAATTTTATAAAAAAGTGTGAATTTGATTGGATTGGAGGTTTTACTTACTCCAGAGAAGAAGAATCAAAATCGGCGAGTATGAAAAAGCACAATAGTGAAAAAATCAAGAAGCAAAGACTGAATGAAATTTATTTGATTGCTGATGAACTCACAAAGAAGAGAATGAAAAGATTTGTTGATACTTGTCAGAAAATATTGATTGAAGAAAGAATCGAAGAACAAAATTTGTTCATAGGGAGATTCTGGGGGCAAGCACCGGATGTCGATGGTTTGACGGTTGTCGAATCCGCCAGTGCCAGACAGGGAGAATTCATTGATGCAAAAATAATTAAAATGAACGAAAAGGATTTCTTTGCATCATCAGGATAAAAAATGGACGACATATTAAGCGCATTAAATGAAAAACAAGCCGAAGCGGTTACAACTGATTTTCAAAATGTCCTGATATTGGCCGGAGCCGGTACCGGGAAAACCAGAGTTATCACTTCACGGATAATATATTTAATAAACAAAATGAATATTAATCCGTATAATATCCTTGCAGTAACTTTTACCAACAAAGCGGCTAATGAGATGAAGGAAAGAGTTGTAAGTTATTCAAACAGAAAAATTGATTTAATGATAAAAACATTTCATTCATTTGGGTCTTTCATTTTAAGAGAGGTGCCTTTTGCCGCAGGTCGAAACAAGTATTTCCAGATACATGATGCTTCGGATTCAAAAAAAGCGTTGTCCGATATTATAAAGAAATTCGAGTATAAGGAATCAAAGCTCGATCTTGTGTATAAATGGGTACAGGAATACAAGCAAAAGCTTGAAAACATAAACTTAATGTCGTTCAAAGACGATACATATATTGAAATCTACAGGCGATATAACGAATTCCTCGTTAAGTCGAATTGCTTCGATTTTGAAGATTTAATACTAGAGCCTATAAAAATTTTTGGCAAATATCCAGAACTTGCCTACAAATATCAGGAGAGATTTAAATATATACTCGTCGATGAATATCAGGATACAAATAAAACACAGTTTGAACTTTTAAAAGCTCTGGCAAAGGACATTAATAATGTTATGGTTGTAGGCGATGAGGATCAGTCGATTTATAAATTCAGGGGAGCCGATATAAATATAATTCTTAATTTTGAAAAAGATTTTAACAAGCCTAAAATCATTAAGCTTGAAGAAAACTACAGATCCACCTCCACGATCCTCGATGCTGCGAATCATGTCATACAAAATAATTTTTCGAGGATCGGCAAAAATCTATATACATCAAAAAATAAAGGCAGTAAGATTATACTTTTTAAGGCACATGATGAAACAGAAGAAGTAAAAATAATCGCGGATATCATCAGGGAAAATAATTATGATTATAAGGAAACTGCAATACTCTACAGGACGAACAATCAGTCTAGACCCTTTGAGCAGTATTTTAATAAAAATTCGATACCATATATTTTGGTTGGATCCATAAGATTTTATGAGAGAGAAGAAATAAAGGATGCCATAAGCATATTAAGATGGATCATAAATCCAAATGATAGGATCAGTTTTGCAAGGTTTGTAAATAAACCTCCACGCGGTATTGGAGAAAAAGCGCTCGAATATTTCTTCAATGGACTCGATGGTTACAAGGATATGATGGATGCGTTGGCAAATATAAAAAAATTTAATTCCATTTCTAAAAAAGCGGCAGACTCTTTTAAGTCGCTTTTTGAAATATTCTGTGATAAAGATTATAAGATCCAAAATGAACCGATAGCAAAGATAATCAATGATTATTTTATAAGTCTCGGTTTGAGAAATCACTACGAAATGCAGGATAAGCTTGAAGGCACGGATAAAATCGGCAACTTCACGGAATTCTTAAAAACTATTGAGGATAGGGGTATCGGTGAAGGAGCGATACTTTCACTTCTTGAAGAGGCAAGTTTAACAGATATAAATGAAGAGATCGATAATAACAGAATAAAACTCATGACGATTCACAATGCAAAAGGGCTTGAGTTTGATAATGTTTTTATTACCGGAGTGGAAGAAGGAATTTTTCCGGCAATAAAATCCATGGAAAGCGAAGAAGAGCTTGAAGAAGAAAGGCGTCTGTTTTATGTGGCAATTACAAGGGCAAAAAAAAATCTTGCAATATCCTATGCTGAAGAAAGAAATATTTACGGAAGATCAACTTGGGCTGGACCATCTTTATTTCTTGAAGAGCTCCCAGAAGAATTACTGGAATTGAATTTATTAAATAAAAATGTTATAAAGAGCAATGTGTATTTCAAGGAAGGCGATGTGGTGCGTCATAAGGAATACGGCAAGGGGAAAATAATAAATATAAACAAGGTAAACGGAAAACATGTTGCAAAGATAGATTTCTGGGATTATGCTTTTCTTGAATTAATTTTGGAATATACAAAACTGGAAAAATATACGGATTGATTTAAATCATAAATTTTGAAGGAAATTTAGTTTGAATAATACTTGTTATCCTATAAAAAAAGCAAAGGGATTATTTCTCTATGATATTCATTCGAATAAATACTATGATCTCCAGTCAAACTCTAACATACTGGGACATTCCAATAAAAAAATAACGACAATTGTTAAAAACCATATTTCATCGACATGGAACATTAAAAGTAATTCTGTATATCATAAGCGCCTTGTCAAGCTAATCAATAATATCTTTGGTAACCGGTATGGATTATTTTTTTGCCATTCGTTAAGCGAATTTATGTTGAGGATAAATAATTATGTGGTAAAAAATAATTCAGGCATTGATATTTATTATGACAGATTTAAAGATTGGCTTTTTTTTAATAAAATTGAAATGAATAAAGATGATAAAATTAGTATTAATGTATATGATGCTGCACAAATTTACCTCGACTGTAAAGGCGGTACACAATTATTTAAAGAAAAATTGAATGAAATTAAAAATGATAAAATTTGCATATTAAATTATTTCTGGTATCCAGATATAAATATTGATCCAAATAATGCTGACATCATAATCCTGCCTGAAATATTTTCAGGAAATTTCGATTATGTGCTAATATTAATTAAAAATGATTCTATATTATCAAAAGATCAAAAGTATTTCTGCAATGAAATAACAAAAGCCCCGAGTTTGTATGCTGCATCAAGCTTGAAATATTATCATGAAATTAGCAAAACAAAACAGGATTTAATCCAGCTTAATTACAAAGGTTTCACTCAAAGCGGAAGATTGTTTTCGTATAACGATATACAAAATTACGCCAGCATACTTGAAACATTTAAGAATAATGGCGTATTATTAAATTCAGAACCTCCGTATTATAGCTATTTGCCTTTGATTCTTGAAGATTATCAGAAAAAATTTTTAAAAAGGATAAAGCTATGAACAATGCGATATTCAATGAATTCAACTTTATAATCCTGGAAATAATAATTGGAAGTCTTACTGCATTCATTGCTGTTTATGCATTTAGTAAAACAAAAAAAATATTCGGACTGTTTTTTATAATCGCTGCTTTATTTTTCTATATGCTGCTTATATTCGATGCATTGAAGGAATTGCAAATATTTAGCATTAGTGCGGTTACAATAAATAATATATCTGTAATTAAATATATTATTACTTATTTGTCATTTATTTTTTTATCAGCCGGGTTTATTTTTTTAATACGCGACAAATGAATCGATGATATTAATAAGTCTTTTAGTTTTTTCTTTAATATTTTTAGCCATGGTTATTTCAGTGACCATTGCGATATTTTTAGCACCAAGTTTTAATAAATCTAAAATATTATTTTCCTTAATCCCGCCCATTACACTGAAAGGAAGTTTTATCTTAGCGTTTTTCAGATATTCTAGTCCAAGCGGTTTTGTCTCAAGCTCTTTGGTGCTTGTTTGAAATATAGGTCCAATATTAATATAGCTTGCACCATCTTTGTATGCTTTATCAATCTCTTTTTGATTATGAGTCGATACTCCTATTATGAGATCTTTTGACAAGCTTCTAGCCGCATGACAAGGCATATCATCCTGCCCAAGATGCACTCCATCAGCGCCAACTGCCAGTGCTATATCAACGTGATCATTTATAATAAGAATAACATTATGTTTTGCTGTAATTTTTCTGAATTTTACAGCTTGCTCAAATAACACTTTCTTACTAATTTTTTTTTGTCTGAGCTGGACTATTTTTGCTCCGCCTTTTATAATCTCTTCAAGCACAAAAAATATCGATCTATTATTGCAAAACTCTTCTGTAATTACTGGATACAATCCAAAATTAAATTCTTTGTTCACTTTCTTATACCCGCAAACTGATTTGACCAGTCTTTTGTAACTGGATCAAAACCTTTTTGTTTTACTACTTTTACCATTTCGGCAAAATTCCTGCTGTCGTTTACAGTAAATTGTTCGCCTGATCCGTCGTTATGTGAATATCCACCTGGGTTAGTTCGGGATCCGGCACTTATCTGGGTAATACATAAATCAATGAGGTTATCCCGCAACCCAGGCATCTCACGGGTTGTCAAAGTAAATCCGGTTTCCTGCTGGTATATCCGTAAAGCACACATCATCTGCACAAGCTCTCTGTCTGTTACCCGAGCCGGTATCACAAAATCTTTTGTCGGAGGATTTATTCTAGGAAAGCCCAGAGTAAATTCGGTCTTCCAAAATTTTTTTTGAAGATAATTAAGATGTGCTCCAAGCATTGCAGCTTCATATCTAAAATTTGATAAACCTAGCAATGCACCCATGCCTATTTTCCTGAAGCCGGCTATTGCAGCTCTCTCAGGTGTATCAAGCCTCCATTTATAATCCTTTTTCCTGCCTGATATATGCATTTTTTCGTAAACGCTTATATCGTATGTTTCCTGGTATATCGTTAAACCGCTTGCCCCGGATTCGATGAGCTTTTTGTATTCTTCCACTTCCATTGGATAAATTTCAAGTCCGATAAATGTAAAATAATCTTTGGCAAGCATTACAGCTTTATTGATATATGGTAGACCAGCATTTACGGGGGATTCTCCTGTGAGCAAAAGTACATAATCAAAGCCCGTATCTTTAAGTATCTTGTATTCATTTTTGATTTCAGAAAAACTCATAGTTTTACGACCGATATCCCTATCACAGTTGAAGCCACAGTAAACACA
Source organism: uncultured Spirochaetales bacterium (assembly GCA_964531405.1). Lineage (GTDB taxonomy): Bacteria > Spirochaetota > GWE2-31-10 > GWE2-31-10 > JAFGQB01 > CAZHHK01. The sequence continues at coordinate 7,191 of CAZHHK010000115.1, forward strand.
TCTGTTTGTGCATTCATTGGAAAGATAAACAGGTGCATAAAAGTTAATCACTTTACCGAATCTTTTTATCGTGATTTCTCTTGCCTTAACTGCAAGATTTTCAAGCATATTACCTGCTTCTTTTGACAGAAGATGCAAAAAATCGATATAATTTATTTTATCCTTTGAAAGAATGTTTAAGATCAGATTTTTATCCGTATTATTGATTATCTCATGAAAAAACTTATTATCAAAATCATTTACGAATCGGGAAAAACTCATAATTTACTTATCCATTCAAGTGTACTTGACGCATTCGCTTTTGTTGATTCTCCGGGAATACCGGATATAAATGCCTGTCTACCTGCAATTATCGCTAAACGAAAAGCATCTGCCATAACGCCAGGCTCTCCGGCTGTTGCAATTGAGGTATTTACCAGCACGGCATCAGCACCCAGCTCCATTGCCAGTGCCGCATCGGAAGGTTTACCTATCCCTGCATCAATAATAACCGGTACGTTTGATTCTTCTATGATGATTTTTATTAATTCAAGAGTCTTTAACCCGCGGTTTGACCCAATTGGGGAGCCGAGAGGCATCACGCTTACTGTACCTGCATCTTCAAGTTTTTTAGCAAGTATTGGATCGGCATTAATATAAGGCATTACCTTAAATCCTTCTTTAACTAAAACCTTAGCGGCTTTTAAAGTCTCCTCGCCATCAGGTAAGAGGTATTTAGGATCAGGTGTAATCTCAAGCTTTATCCAATCTGAGATACCGCTTGCCTTTGCAAGCCTTGCGATCCTTATAGCCTCATCTGCATCCTGAGCGCCCGAGGTATTCGGCAGAATAATATATTTTTTTGGATCAAGCACAGACATAATATTGTCAAGTGGATCATCCAGATTCACCCTGCGTAGAGCAACTGTTACCATATCAGTTTTTGATTTATCAATAGCTTCAAGCATTGTTTGATTAGAAGAAAATTTCCCTGTACCGATAATTAGTCTTGATTTAAACTGTTGCCCTGCAATTATTAAAATATCATCTTTTTGAATCATGAATTCACTTCCTTGTTTAATATTTATTATATTGATCAGTATCTTTTTAGCATATTAATCAAAATATTACAATTCTTTGAAGCAATCAGAGTTTTAGTTATTTACTAATTTACTTAAGTAAAATCAAACAATTGTATCAATCAGATTGCCTTCAGAACTTTTGGTAAGATTCAAAGAATTTAATCCAATAAGTTTTTTAGTAATATCATAATTTTGAAATAATGAAGTAAGTAATTCTTTCTGTTCTTCTAATTGTTTTTCTAATTTCAAAATTTGTATTTTTTTCTCTATTTCATCGAGTTTCATTTTTTCGTAATCATCAGCATTTTTTTTAATAAAATCACCATTATCTGGATTCTTTTTTATTCTGTTTTTTTCATTTTCCAGTTCCTGTATTTGATTATTAATTGCGGCGACCTTATCATTTTTATCGAGTGATATTTTACTATTTTTGTCATCAGCATTATCGGGCATTGTTGCTTGATTACCAGCTTTATCGGTATCTTTATTTAGTGAATTAATAATATTTGCTGTAATTTTATCATCATTATTATCTTTTTCATTCTTTGATTTTTCTGCAGGGTAAATAATTAATGCCTCTGATCTGCCGGAAGTTGCAGCAAGAAATGATCCAACATATTTTATATTCAAAAAAATATATGAATAAACTACTATCCCACCTTTTTCACTCGCTTCCTTCCTGAAACGCATGATATTTCCACCTTCATGCATGGCTACCTTGGCTATGGACTGGGAAGCATTTGTCGGCGTGGCAAGTCCAGGTTCACCAGGATCAAGTTTATAATAAAGGACAGGATTATTTATAAAATTTGTAAATCTGTTTATTTCCATATTTATTAATTTATTATAATATATTAGCAAAATAAAAATCAAATTTATTTTTTAATTTATATGAGACTCTTAGAAATAACAAATGAGGTTATAGATTTATTTAAAATTATCGATAAAGAAATAGATGATTTTAAGATTAAAACTGGTATTTATTGTATTGAAAATTGCGGATTTTGTTGTAAAAATTCCAATATTTATGCAACGATAATAGAGTTTTTACCTCTCGCTTTTAAATTGTTTCATGATAATAAAATTGATTTTATTATGCAAAAGTTAGATTTTGCAATATCACAAAATTGCATATTCTTTGAACCTGATAAAACAGACGAGATTAAAGGCAGATGTTCTGTTTATCCCGAAAGAGGATTTATTTGCAGGATCTTCGGTTTTACATGTTCTCTTGATAAGCATGGGAGAAGAAATTACAGTGCATGCAAAATTTTGAAAAAACCTTTAAGCGATAAAATAACAAACATTAATCAAAAACTATTAGATTCAGGATATCAAGCTCCCCTTATTAATGATTATTCAAAAAGATTGTCGGATATTGATTTTGAATTATCCAAAACCTTTTTACCAATAAATATTGCAATTAAACATGCCATAGAAAAAGTTATGCTTCTTATGAAATATAATTTTTAATTATTATATAAATCTGTAAAATTATTAAAATATTTTTACCATTTTTTGTTATTTATTTGCATTTATATTTATTTAAATTATACTTAATTATATAAAAGTAGAGGAGGTATATTATGTTTAACATGGGAGTAATCGATAGGATTATTAGAGTTGTAATTGCCTTGGTATTAGGAGTTTTAATTTATTTAAAAGTAATTACAGGCATTCTGGCAATAGTCTTAGGTGTAATCGGCGGAATATTTATTTTGACAAGTATAATAGGCATCTGCCCATTATATCTACCTTTTAAAATAAGCACCAAGAAAAAATGAAAGAAGTTGTTATCTTATAATATTTTGGAATGGTTTTATCAATTTTTTTAAGATTGATAAAACCATTTTTTATTCTCAGGATAGTATTTATGTATAATTAGAATTCTTTCTTCTCTCAACTCTTATTTTTGCTTCAAGAAATCTTCTTTTATCATCATCATTTTCTAAAAGTAACTGTGGTACTTTTTTTGGTTTCTTATTTTTATCCAATCCGACAAATGTCAAAAAAGCAGTCGTTGTCTTGGTTTTAACATTATTAACCGGATTTTCCTTAAAAACCTCAACTTCGATTTCCATTGATGTTCTTCCAGTATAATTAACTCTTGCCTTTAAAACAACGTGGTCGCCAACATAGATCGGCGATAGGAATACAACCTTATCAATACTTACTGTAACAACTTCATGTCCACAGTGTTTCTCCGCAACCATAGCTGCTGCAATATCTATCCATGAAATTATTACACCCCCAAACGCGGTGCCGTAATGATTTGTATGTTCAGGCATAACAATGTATCTGGTTTCTATTTTACTTGAATCCGGTGATTTAAATTTCATAATAGTTTATCCTCGTATAATAGATATATTAATCACTTCTAAAGTGAATAATTTAAATTAAAAT
>CAZHHK010000116.1:0-10391 GCA_964531405.1 uncultured Spirochaetales bacterium
AGCTTTTTAATTTTTAGACCTTAGGTCACGTATTTGTTACGCTATCAATTATTTTATAGGCACGACTCTCCATTTTTTCAGGTTGTCCATACCCTGAGGGATATCTCCTATTTTCCAATTTGGATAAGTGGATTCAATAAAATAATACTTTTTTCCATCGTAAATTTTGTAATTGCCTGTTGCATTTATATTTAAACCAACCATTGCATGACTATATTCTTTTGAATAAAATAATAATGCATCAAATCCCAATCTGCGCAATAAAATAATCATGAACAGTGATTTCGTATCACAATCTCCCTTGTCATAATAAGCCAGCTGATTAGGGGTAAAATAATCCAACAGTCCTGTACCGGTCTTTTCACTTTCGATATTCTTAGGTCTTTCATAAGGTATTATCTGGATGCATTTAATTACCTGATTGGCAAGCTCAAAAGATGACAAATTATCTGATATGTTTTTAAAATAATTATAAACATCATTAACCCTATAATAATTTTTTTTAAACATATCCTGATAAAAATTTGTCCAAAATTTAAATTCATAATCATCTTCATCCAGATCAATATTATAATATTTCCAGCCGTTCCAATTGTTGCCTGTATATTTACCGATCTCATCGAGCTCTTTTTTACATTTATCCAAATCGGATTTTAAAAATTTAAAAGTTTTATTGCTTTTATCCCATTTAATATGTACCGTATAGATATCACTTTTCTCTTTATTTTGATCATCATTTTTTTTATTCTTGGGAGTATTATCTTCTTTGATTTTATCAGAGCTTTCAGTCCTGCTGTCATTCCCATAAACAACACCATCATCATAATAAACTTTAAATGAGTATAATATCCTCTCAAGCTCATCTTTGTAACTATTATATTTTTTATTATATGCATATCCCATAACTACGTAATAGTAATAATTATCTTTAAATACTATAATATTCATGATCAAATCTGTATTATTATAATAAAAACTGTATTCCCCTTTTATTGCATTATACTTACAAAATTTTGTTCTAGCATATCCCCCATCCATCTTTAATCGTTTTGTAAAAGTTTCAAGTAATCTTTCATTACTTGATTCTGTATTAAGATCAAAAACCGCAACTTCAATAAAAGCATCTCTATTTTTATTTTGAAAAAGGACATCATAATCATCATTATCATTTATAACATGCCAGCCCGAATAATCTGATAAATCAATAGTATAATAATACACATCTTTTTTATCATCATACCTCCATGCGTTAGTTGACAAACAAACAAATAATAAGATAAGCATGGCTAAAATATTTTTTAAGGATAAAAAATTTGTATTACACATAAAAAACCTCCTTAATTCATACTTAACAATATTTCATTTGTTATTTTTTAAGGATTATTATCATCTAATTATAGGCAATACAGGTAATTCTTCACTGCCAAATTTTGGAGAAAACACAAAAGCTTCCAAAGTTATTTTTAAACCATTGGAAACAACAAGTGCCATTGAAATAAAAAGTATAGCAACGATTATTGCTACTGCAATATTTTTTTTCTTTATTTCGGCTAATTCATCGATATCAGTCGTTAACATCATGAAAGCTTTCATGGAAATCCATAAAATTATAAAAGCAATAACCGACGATGCAGCAAAAAAACATAATATAATCAATATTGAAATAAATACATCCATTAACCCCTTATTCATTGCGAATTCAAGTGTTTTATTCGCCGGATCAATACCAGACTTAACCATAAGCATCATGGAAAAAATAAACGATGATAAAATTATAGAAACAGCTATATTATTTGCCTTTAACTCTTTTACTTCATCCATTTTTTTTGTTAAAAAATTAAATATCTTAAATCCGAAAAAGTATATAAAAATAACGGCAAAAAATGATATACCAAGCTCTACCGAACCTTGAATTAGATTACTAAAATTTATTATGGGTTCTTTGTCGGTAACCCTGGCAGCAGGCACAAGACCTCTTAATATGGTAGATAATGGTTCAGACAAAATTATCGAAACACTGACAATCAAAGTACTTATTATTAATGAAACTGCAAGATTACTTCCCCCGATTTCTTCCATTTCATCAATATCTGTGGTTAACAGCATGAAAAGTTTTATAGCAAGATAGAGAGTAATGAATGCAAAGACACTTGCTATTATATAAATAATTAAAATTCTAAAGATTGCATATATGAGTATCATAACTTTTATATTCTTTACAGACATTACATTCGTTAAAGTTTCAGATGCAGGATCAATTGCACATTTTACAAGATAAATAATACCAAATACAAAAGATGATAAAAGCAATCCAATCGCAACATTATTATTTTTAATCTGGGTTAATTCATCGATATTTCGTGTAAACAAAGTAAAAAGTTTAAAACTGAAAAAGAAAATTAATAAACCCGTTACTAAAGACAGGCTTATTTCTATTAAACCCTGTAATAATAATGAAAAATTCATATATGACTCCTCTTAATATAAAATAATATACATAAAAGCAATCTTCACCCACTACTGATATAATAATAGTAATCAAAATAGGTATAGAATCGTTAGTATAAAAATTATATGCTTTGGCATATAAAAATGCAATTAATTATTCGATTTTTAAATTATTTTAAAATATTTCTTTTACCTTGCTTTTTATGATGAAAAAACATTTTATATTTTATCTTATTATCATTACAGAAATCAATAATATCTTTTTCAACTTTATCCCAGTAACCGTTTTTATAAAAATAAATTTGCTCATACTTTTCAATCAAGTCTTCATGATTTTTTAAAAGCCATTCTTCAATGTTATGCCACACCGATCCTATTATGTTTAAATTTTCCAGCATGTATCGGTCAACGTAGTCTTTTGTTTGAAGTATTATTTCCTGCCAGTCAGTAATAAAAGGAAGAATAGGTCCGATAAAAACATAGTTTTTAATTTTGCTTTTATGTAATTCCTTAAGTGCATTCAAGCGATTTTCAACCGACGAAGCATAAGGTTCAATCTGCTTTCTCACCTCATCATCGAGAGTAGTTATTGTAAATCCAACCTCAATATTTTTAATCTTTGAGATAAGATCTATATCTCTTAGCACAAGATGAGATTTTGTCTGTATTGAGATTTCAACACCACTTCCTGACAATTTTTCAAGTACTTTCCTTGAAAGCATATAGTTTTTATCAATTGACATATAACTATCAGTTACAGACGAAATAAAAATATTCTTGCCAGTATATTTACCAATATTACCTTTGATCAAATCCGCAGAATTAATTTTTACATCAACAAATTTCCCCCAATCTTCATGATGATTGGTAAATCTTTTCATAAACCTCGCATAACAGTAGATACAGCCATGCATACATCCGGTATAAGGATTTATTACATAATCAGCTTCTGGAAGATTTGATTTTACTAAAATCGACTTTGCCTTGACTTCTTTAATAATCATGTTAGGTATTCCATTATCAGATTTATCATATTTTCAAGACCATTTTTATTACCATGTTTACTTAAAGATTTTTTCATATCTTTATATTTATTGTTTGCTAACATTGATTCTATTGCATTTAATAATGACATAGGAGTTAATTCATTTTCTCTGATTATTAAAGCCCCTCCGGCTTTTCGCATAACTTCAGCGTTTTTAAACTGTTCGTCATTAGTTGCAATTGCTAGTGGGATAAAAATAGTCGGGATATTTAAAGCCATAAACTCATTTACTGTACCGGCTCCGCTTCTTGAAACGGCGATATCTGTTATCGATAAAATATCAGGCAGATCTTCATTTATAAAATCATATATTCTAATGTTTTTTTGAATGCTACTATCCAGCCCGCTTTTCAATTCATTAAGCTTTTCAAAATCATTATTTTTTTCGGACTTACCTGTCTGAAAAATTATATTTACCCGTTTTAATAAATCAGGGATTATCTGCATTGCAGTTTCATTTAAAATATGACACCCCAGTCCACCGCCTGTAAAATAAATAACCGGCTTTTCAGGATCAAAATGAAATTTTTCAAAAGCCCTTTTTGCATCTCCTTCAAATATCTCTTCTCTTAATGGAATACCTGTTATAACGATTTTACCTTTTGGGAAATAAACTGAACTCTCGGCAAAAGTAAGAGCAATCCTATCGGCAAACCTTGCGGCAATTTTATTGGCAAGCCCCGCGTCAATAGTTTGCTCATGTATTATAACCGGCACCCTGCATTTTTTTGCTGAAATAACCGGCGGCACTGAGACAAATCCTCCAGTGCTTACCAGTATATCCGGCTTAAACTTTTTAATGATGCTCCTGCATTCCAGTAATCCTTTTAGTATTCTTATTATATCTGAAATATTTTTTAATGAAAAATATCTTCTTAATTTTCCCGTGCTTATACTTTTGTAATTTATCCCATTTTTCAAAGCAACGGATTTTTCGATGCCGTCATGTGAACCTAAATAAAGGATATCAAAATTAATATCATTTTTTAAAGCATATTTTTTTAAACCATTTATCATAGCAAGAGCCGGCATCGTATGCCCCCCCGACCCTCCACCTGTAAATATAATTTTGAAAATTTTACTCATCAATTGCCTCTGCTTTAAATTATAGATTAGATTATTATAATTTTCATATATACTTAAAAGCTTTTACTTTGTCCACTTTTTGTTGAATAAATTAATTTACGGATATTTATCATTTTTTATAGAATCAATTAGTACTAACCTAACAACCTAAGCAAAATATCATTTAACTCATTATAGGTGTACGGTTTTGGCAATACATCCTTAAACCCGTATTTCTTTGGATCAGCCATAACTGGATCATCAGAGTACCCACTTGAAGCAATAGCAATGATATCGTTATCTATTTTTAAAAGCTTTTGCAGTGTATCAATCCCGTTCATGCCATTATGCAGAGTTAAATCCAATATTACAAATTTAAACTTCTTATTATCTTCATAAGCATTTTTATATTTTTTTACTGCTTCTTCACCGGTACTTACAAGGACAACCTCATATCCCATATTCTTTAAATATTCTCCTGCAATTATTCTTATAAAAGCTTCATCATCAAGTACAAGAGCGCTACCTTCCCCATGATGACTCGCTTTAAATTGATTTTCATTTTGATTCTCAGAATACTCCAATGCCGGTAAATAAATATAAAACGTTGTACCTTTATTTATTTCAGATTCATAATCGATAAAGCCTTTATGATTTTTAATTATATTGTATGTAGTAGTCAACCCCAGACCGCTTCCGGTACTTTTTGTTGTAAAAAAAGGATCAAAAACTTTTTTTTGAATATCTATAGATATACCAACACCTTGGTCCTTTATTGTTATCTTAATATATTTACCTTCAGCAAGATTATATTTGTTTTTGTCAAACAACTCATAGTTTTCTACATTAATAAATATTTTGCCACCATTAGGCATTGCCTGATAAGCATTAATCAACAGATTATCTATTGCCTGACTTATCTGATTTTCATCGACTTCTGTAACCCAAAGATTATCGGGAATATTTAAATCATATAATATTTTTGATCCACTTAACACAAAATTTACGCAATTTTTTATTATTTTTACTATTGATACAGGCTTTCTCACAGGAGCCCCGCCTTTTGAAAATGTCAACAGTTGCAAGGTTAAATCTTTTGCCCTTTTCATTACGTTTATAGCTTCATTTAAACATTCCTTTACTATCTCAACTGTATGAATATTATTTAACGCAAGTTCTATGAAACCAAAAATCCCGGTTAATAAATTATTAAAGTCATGAGCTATTCCGCTAGCCAATATACCTATAGATTCAAGTCTCTGAGTATTTATTAATTTATTTTCAAGCTTATATTTCTCGGTCACATCTCTAAAAACCAAAATTACTCCTATAATATTATTCTGTTTATCTTTTATAGGAGCCGCACTGTCGGTTATAATTTTTTCGGTACCGTCTTTAGATATTATTAAAGCATTATTTTCAATATTAATAATTTTTCCGGTCTTTAATACACTATCTACAGGATCTTCAATTTTTAATCTGGTTTTTTCATCAAAAATGGATATAATATCTGACAATTTATTTCCAAGTGATTCATCCTGACTCCATCCCGTAATATCAACGGCTATATCATTCATCATTATTATTATACCTTTGTCATCAGTTACTATAACTCCGTCCCCTATGCTTTTTAAAGTTACCGAGAGCCTTTCCTTTTCACTTTCAAGTTCAATAGTTCTTTCTTTAACTCTTTCTTCCAGCTCTGAATTTATTTTTTTTATTTTATCTTCAAAATTTTTTCTTTCAGTTATGTCTCTTATAATTCCAACCAGATATTTAACATTCTCAATTTCAATAAGAGCTTTTTTAGTACTTATATAAAGCAGATTACCGTTTGAATCAGTTATATATTCTTCATTAATATCCTCAATGCCAGTTTCAAACACCTTGTTATCTTTTTCCCAAAATACATCCACCTGCTCCTTTGGAAAAAAATCATAATCGGTTTTTCCCAATAACTCATCACGATTTTTTCCAGACAGTCTGCATTCTGCATCATTAACCAGAATTAATCTATGATCTTTATCCTTTACAAATATCGGATCTGTTATTGCATTTAATATTTTTTCAAGGAAATACTGATATTTCTCCAATTCATGAGTCGCAGTTAAAGTTTCGTCAATTTGATATTTTAATTTTTTCTTTTCATTTTCTAGCTCATCATTTTTTTGTTTATAAAACCTGAAGTATTTTTTTAAATAAACAGACAATATGAAAACACTCGTCATAATTACATAATTTAAGATATCGCCGGAAATGTTTTTTAAGGTATAATTTTTAAATTTCATTAACAAAAATAAATTGACAGAATAATAAACTGCGAGTGTGATTACTCCTTTTAAAAAACCCTGATACCATCCTGCTGCAATTACCGGCAGTAAAATAATTAGAATAACATCTTCTTTAAAATACGGATAAAGCAAAAAAAATAAAAATATATACAAAATAATAATTATAAATTGAACTAATAAATAGAGTAGTTGCAATTTATTTTCCTGATTAAAAAACAAATTATGATTTTTCATTATAAATATTCTTTTAATTAATTATATTAATAATGATATTATCAAATATTTAAAAAGTCAAAATAATATGGATAGATAATAAAAAGAATTATTTATTTTCTAATATAATATTATACTTTTTAAAATTAAGTCTTTCAAAAATTATATTGCATTTATCCACTGATTACCCCCTCTGTTAAATAATCACACTTAATTGAAGGATAATCAGTGGAAGAGATAGAAATTTTATATATTATGGGGTCAGAGCTTCATTAATTACAAATTATTTCTGACAAATCTTACCGTGCACAACTCCGGGCAATAATAAACACCCCATATCCTCTCGGACGATCTAATTTCATCAGTTTTTGACATATAAAAACCACCACGTCGCAAATGATATTCTCCTGTATCAGGCTCAAGATCAGCATTACCGCCCTTTACCGTATAATTATCAGCACCTTTTGGATCATCAACAACTGATATGGAATAATACTTTGAATTATACACATCAAAACATATCTCAGCCGCATTGCCGCTCATATCATAAATCCCTAGTTCATTTGGTTTTTTAAGCCCGACAGGATGCAATGCCCATCCGGAATTTTCCCTGTACCATGCAACATCATCCGGATTATCACTTCCCGAATAAAGATAACCTTTACTTTTAATTCCGCCTTTTGCAGCGAATTCCCACTCAGCCTCTGTTGGAAGCCTGTAGCCGTTTTTTGTGAAATCACAATAAAACCCGTCGAGGAATTCTGCAATATTGTAAACAGGCTCAAGTCCTTCCATTTCACTTAAGAGGTTACACAGCGTTACCGCACCGACCCAGTTTATTCCCATGAGAGGATAATTATCACAGCCTTTATGGACAAAAAATTTTCCGTCTTTAAAATCGATTTTTACTCCTGCAGAGTCAATCTTTAAAATTCCGTATTTTCTTGCATAATTTTTTGGCTCATTATTATCTTTTGTTTTTACCCATCTTGCGCCGTCCCTTGTCGTGTTGTTTCCGACAAAAACCTTATGTTTTGAATAAGCCCAGTTTAATAATTTTACTCCCTGTGCACAGGTTAATTCAAATTTTGAAATATAAAAAGACTTTGTTACATTAACTTTATGCACCGGCTTTTCATCATTATGCCCAGCGTCACTGCCCATAAGGAATGAGCCATGCTCAACGTAAACCATTGCGACAAGATTCTTTTTATCATCAACCTGCCTGCCGTTAAAAAAAATAAATATTGAGAATACAGCAAATAATATTTTTTTCATTTTATCTTTCACCTCTCTGAATTCTTATAAAGAAATATTTTTTTAGCATAACTGATAGTTATATAATTTAAATCCCTTGATATATATGTAAAGACAGGAAGATCAAATTTTAAATCAATTTCTTCTCTCTGCCAGCTTTTGCCTTCATTGTCGCTTTTAAACACAAGAATTTTTTTACGAGGTTTTCTCAATGCCACAACGATCAAACTTAAATTTTTATTAAACCGCATATAACTCGAATTACCTTTTAAAGACAAATATATTTTTTCATCATTTTGAAGGGCAATTTTATTTTTAATCCACGACTTTCCGCCATCATTGGTGTTAAACAGATTAGCATTTTCATCAATTATAATTCCTTTTGAAACTTTATTTAAATTATCATATGAAATAAGACTGATTGCAGCAATTTTACCGGCATCTTTCGGAATATTAATCTCTGTCCATCTCTTGCAGTCCTCTGTAAAAAACAATTGAGTATCCGAAGCAAGATAACCACATTTTTCATCAATAAAGCTCAGATAATAATATCTTGGACTTAAAGAATTATTCTTAACATCTTCCGTATTAAGATAGTTCCAATTTTCACCACCATCTTCTGACCTTCTTATATCGATTTTATCAGCATGATGACCGCCAAGTCCGCTTATAAATGATATTTTGCTGTTAAAAATATCAAGCCCTAATCTATCCCAAATTAAAAGAGAACTTTTTATCCATTTATTACCGCCGTCAATAGTATAGTATGTTTCACCATTGATTTTTCCTGTTGAAATCCCGTAATTTTCATTTTCAAAACCTAATATTGTGACATTATGTTTAACGTCAAATCCTTTTATTTTTTTCCATGAACTTTTATCACATGATGATAAGATCATAGTACACAAAATGATAAATAATAAATATCTTATGTATATTTTCATACAAATCTCCATAAAAAATATATTTTCATGTCATTCCTGCTTTAGTAAGGAATGACATGAAAAAGATTTACTTCTTCATTGTATTCGTAAGGCATCAGTCTTCGACTGAGCTTACATCGAGGGTTCATGAAGACTCCTCTTGATTTATTTAAAAAATTCTTCAATAATCAAATACTTTTAAAAACCGTAAGTACCTGTTTGCCGTTTTTTACTTCCTTAACGGTTATATACTTTGCATCCCTTGACATATAAACAGTATTACTAACGCTGAGCTTTTCCTTTATTTCATTTTTTATCCAGGTTTTTCCGCCGTCTTTTGTTGTAAGAGAGACAAGACATTTATCCGGCTTAATCTGGAATAATACTATTGACGCATCCATAAGTCCTGTAAATCTTATTGCGGAAGTTTGCGCCATCCCGGCATTCATCTGGAAATCATTTACGTTAATATTGATATTAAATTTTTCCCATGACTTACCGTTATCTTTTGTAACAAATACAGACCCGTTATTATCCAATAGATATCCCCCGAAATTTCTATAATCAATCGATAAAATTTTACCGATTCCTTCAGGCAGGCTTATTGCTGTCCATTTAATTCCCCCATCATCTGTCATTGCCAAAACTTCAGGCGAAGCAATCCAGCCGTTTTTTTCATCAATGAAACTGGCATATCTAATCTGATTGGGCTCCATACTTCCGAAATCGCTTACAGGCTGCCATGTCATACCTCCATCTTTTGTAATTCTATTGTGTCCCTTATTACCCGTTGAAATGGCAAAATTATCATCAACGATTTCAAGACCAAATCTGCACCATGATACGTTTGACCCCGCCTTCCATGTTTTACCCATATCATTGGTATAGGCAACAATACCACCATATCCGATCAAAATCCCATGATTTTCATTGTTAAACCCGCCGAAATAATATTTTTTATTAGCAGAATCCATTTCAGCTTTAACCACTCTCTTCCATGCTTCCTTTGAACAGCCTGAAACAATCAAAACCGCCATGCACACAACAAAAATAAACATGCTTTTAAAATTCATAATCCACTCCTACAAAATTTTATGCTTCTGTCAAATATTAAACCATTTGACAAATTTGTATCAATTATATATTTAT